>DBFAHJ010000038.1:0-9401 GCA_048227095.1 Collinsella aerofaciens
CAGACCCTCGTTCAGGTCACCTCTTGGTACGACAACGAGAACTCCTACACCTCTCAGATGGTCCGCACCATCAAGTACTTCGAGAAGTTCGTTGCTTAATTTAGCTTTTAGCGAATAGCTCGTTGAGCGTCTAAAGAAGGGCGCGGCCTTATAGGGCTTACACCCTAGGGTCGCGCCCTTTTTATAAGAAATCGTCTGCCGTAATGGGAGGCAGACACGTACGAAAGGTAGAAGCAAACATGGCCTTTACCAAGAAGACCGTTCGCGACATCGATGTCGACGGCAAGCGCGTTCTCGTCCGCGTTGACTTCAACGTGCCTATCAAGGATGGCGTCGTTGGCGACACCACCCGTATCAAGGCTGCCCTGCCCACCATCAACTATCTCGTTGAGCACAACGCTCGCGTCATCCTCATGAGCCACCTCGGCCGTCCCGAGGGCACCGGCTTCCAGCCCGAGCTCTCCCTTGAGCCTGTCGCCAAGAAGCTCGCTGAGCTCTCTGGCCTTGACGTTGCTTTTGTTGCCGACACGTATGGCGAGAAGGCCGCCGAGGCTGTCGCCGCCGTCGAGCCGGGCAAGGTCCTCGTTCTCGAGAACGTCCGTTTCGACAAGCGTGAGAAGAAGAACGACCCCGAGATCGCCAAGAAGCTCGCTTCCTATGGTGACGTCTTCGTTCTCGATGCCTTCGGCACCGCTCACCGCGCCCAGGGTTCCGTCGTGGGCCCCGCCGCTTACCTGCCTGCCGTCGCCGGCTTCCTGCTTGAGAAGGAGGTCGACACGCTGACCGGTATCTTCGCCGAGCCCGAGCGTCCCTTCGTCGCTATCGTCGGCGGTTCCAAGGTTTCCTCCAAGATCGGCGTTCTCGATCACCTCATCGACTCCGCTGACACCCTGATCATCGGTGGCGGTATGGCCTACACCTTCTTCCTGGCTCAGGGCCTGTCCGTTGGTCAGTCCCTCAAGGAAGAGGACTGGGTCGAGCGCGCCGGCGAGATGCTCAAGAAGGCCGAGGAGAAGGGCGTCAAGATCCTGCTCCCCATCGACAACCGCGTTGCCGATCACTTTGGCGAGGACGCTGTCCCCGAGGTTGTCGCTTCCGACGCTATCCCCGACGATCGTGAGGGTATGGACATCGGCCCCAAGACCGAGGAGCTTTACGCCGAGGCCGTCAAGGGCGCCAAGACCGTGTTCTGGAACGGCCCCATGGGCGTCTTCGAGTTCGACAACTTCGCTCACGGCACCCAGGCTATTGCCGAGGCTGTCGCCGAGGCCGACTGCACCTCGATCATCGGCGGTGGCGACTCTGTCGCAGCTGTCAACAAGTTCAACCTGGCCGACAAGATGAGCTGGATCTCCACCGGTGGTGGCGCTTCCATGGAGCTCGTCGAGGGTAAGGCCCTGCCCGGAGTGGAGGCGCTTCTCGATGCCTAATCGCACCCTTCTTATCGCTGGCAACTGGAAGATGAACAACGACGTCGCCGAGGCCGCCAAGCTCGCCGACGAGCTGGCTCAGGCTCTGCCCGAGGTTCCGGCTGGCGTCGAGGTGCTCGTCTGCCCTCCGACCATCGACATCACCACGGTTCATGACCGCATTCAGGCTGCCCCCATCGCCCTCGGTGCACAGAACGTGTACTGGGAGGCCAAGGGTGCCTTCACCGGTGAGTCCTCTTGCGACATGCTCAAGTCCGCTGGCTGCACCTACTGCATCATCGGTCACTCTGAGCGTCGCGACTACTTCCACGAGACCGACGAGGATCAGAACAAGAAGGCCAAGGCCCTCGTTGCCGCCGGTCTTGTTCCCGTCTTCTGCTGCGGCGAGTCCCTTGAGGTCCGCGAGGCTGGCACCTATGTCGAGCACGTCGTGAACCAGGTCAAGGCTGGCCTTGCTGGTCTTGAGATCACCTGCCCCAAGCAGGTCGTCGTCGCCTACGAGCCCATCTGGGCCATTGGCACCGGCAAGACCGCTACCGCCGAGGATGCTCAGGAGGTCTGCGGCGCTATCCGTGAGACCCTCAAGGAGATGTTCGGCGAGGAGCTCGCTAACGGCATTCGCGTTCTCTATGGTGGCTCTGCCAAGCCCGGTAACATCGCCGAGCTCGTCGCCAAGCCCGACGTTGACGGCGCCCTCGTGGGCGGCGCTTCGCTCAAGGCTGCCGACTTCGCCTCTATGGTCGTCAAGGCAGGCGAGTAGGACATATGGCACAACGTCATCTTCCTGCACTCCTGATCATCATGGACGGCTGCGGCCTGGCTCCGTCCGATGGCGAGAACGCCGTCGCCGCTGCCAAGACGCCCTTCCTTGATAGCCTGTATGAGAAGTACCCCCACACCACGCTCGGCGCTTCGGGCGAGGATGTGGGTCTTCCCGATGGCCAGATGGGCAACTCCGAGGTGGGTCACCTCAACATCGGTGCCGGCCGCATCGTGTTCCAGGAGCTTTCGCGCATCAACAACGCCATCAAGGACGGCTCCATCGCCAAGAACGAGGTCTTCGTCAAGGCTATGGACGACGTCAAGGCTGACGGCAAGACTCTTCACCTCATGGGCCTTATGAGCCCTGGCGGTGTTCATTCCCATATGAACCACGTCGAGGCTCTGGTCAAGATGGCTGCCCAGCATGGCGTCAAGACCGTTCGTGTCCACGCCTTTATGGACGGCCGCGACGTCGACCCGCAGTCCGGTGCTGGCTACATGAGCGAGTTCTGCGCCTTCCTGGCTAAGATCTCCGAGGAGACCGGTTGCGACGCTCGCGTCGCCACCGTTTCGGGCCGCTATTGGGCCATGGACCGCGACAACCGTTGGGAGCGCATCCAGCGTGCCTACGACGTCATGGTCAATGCGTCCGATGCCGATGTTGACCCCGTTGCCGGCATCAAGGCCTACTACGAGAAGGATCCGCGCGGCGACGAGTTCGTCGAGCCCTTCGCTGCCCACAATGAGGGCATCCACGAGGGCGACGCGGCCATCTTCTTCAACTTCCGTCCCGACCGCGCCCGTCAGATGACCCGCGTGTTCACGGACAATGAGTTCGACGGCTTTGAGCGCGAGCAGATCAAGCTCTCGCACTTTGTGACGATGACCGAGTACGATCCGACGTTTGACGTCGAGGTCGCCTTCCCCAAGACGTTCCCGGAGAATGTCCTAGCCGACGTCATCGCCGCCAATGGCCTGAAGCAGCTGCACACTGCCGAGACCGAGAAGTACGCCCACGTGACGTTCTTCCTCAACGGCGGCATCGAGGAGCCCAAGGAGGGCGAGGAGCGCGTGCTCGTCGCTTCCCCCAAGGTCGCTACCTACGATCTGCAGCCCGAGATGAGCGCTCCCGAGGTTACCGAGAAGCTTGTCGCCGCCATCAACGAGGACCGCGCTGATTTCTATATCGTGAACTTCGCGAACTGCGACATGGTTGGTCACACCGGTGTCTTCGACGCTGCCGTTAAGGCCGTCGAGGCTGTTGACGATGCCCTGTCCAAGGTTGTCCCGGCGATTCTCGCCAAGGGCGGCTTTGCGTTGATTACCGCCGACCACGGCAACGCCGATCACATGTTTGACGTTGCTTCCGACGGTTCCAAGCATCCGTTTACGGCGCACACCACCAACCGCGTGCCGTTCATCATCGTTGATGAGAAGGCACAGCTCACCGGTATCGAGGACGGTCGTCTTTCCGATATCGCTCCGACTATGCTCACCATGGCTGGTCTGGAGCCTTCCGCCGAGATGACGGGCCGCGTGCTCGCCACCGAGGCCTAAGAGAAAACAAATACCGTTTTCTAGCAAGGGGGTTGTCCACAATCGGACAATCCCCTTTTTTGGTATTTCTGCCATTTCCGCCCCGTCCCCGAGTGGCAGGTAGGGGAGAACGGGGGATTGTGGTACAGTACTGGAGTTTGAATTGTTCTATTAAGGAGCTTATCTATGGGTCCGTTCCAGATTCTTCTGTTTGTCGTTTGGGCTGTTTCTGCCGTGGCGCTGACGATTCTCGTCCTGATGCATTCCGGTAAGGGTACCGGCGTTTCGGATATGATTGCCAGTTCGCTGTATAACTCCAGCTCAGCCACAGGCGTTATGGAGCAGAACCTTGACCGCCTGACCGTCATCATGGCTGTCGTATTTGCCGTGTGTGTCGTTCTGTGCATGTTCTTCTTCCCGCAGGGCATCGTGGGCTACTAAGCTCGAGCCACATAAATACTTGAAAAGGGTTCCGCAAGTGCGGGACCCTTTTTGTTTACATATTTGTAACAGAGTCAAAATATCCTCATATACTTCGCCCAACTAAAGAAAATCTCGACCGTTAACCGGAATTAGCCCCAAATCGTGCATAAAATGCGCTACTGTATTGCAATACGTTGGCCCGCTTTGTATAACCAGCCAAAACGGCGGACCGCGTTTGAATGGTTCGATTGGGCTGTCTTGACGTTGCCCGACCGAACTTACTTTGTCCTATCTCATAAGGAGGATGGCATGGCTGATTCTATGTTCCACCAGCCCGTTATGGGTCGTCGCGCCTTTGTTGGCGGCACCCTCGCTGCGAGCTCCATGGCTTTTCTTGCCGCATGCGGCAAGAAGGGCGGCGACACTTCCGGTTCTGAGTCCGGTTCGACGCTGAACTTCTACATCAACAACCCGGTCTGCATCGACCCCTACAATGTCCAGGAGGACCAGGGCACTCAGGTCGAGTACCAGCTCTTTGACGCTCTGACCTCTTATGACGCCGAGAAGGGCGAGATCGTTCCGCTGGCTTGCGAGTCCTTCGAGGCCAACGACGACGCCACCGAGTTCACCTTCAAGATCAAGAAGGCCAAGTTCCACAACGGTGACGACGTTACCTCCAAGTCCTTCAAGCTCGGTTGGGAGCGTCTGGTCAACACCAAGTCGGCCATCGCTACCGAGTATGGCCCTTCCGAGGTCTCCTATCACCTTTCCATGGTCGAGGGCTATGACGATCTGCTTGCCGGTAACGCTACTGAACTCAGCGGTGTTACCTGCCCCGACGATGAGACCCTCGTCGTCAAGCTGTCTTCCGCTTACGCCGATTTCCCCTTCGTCGCCTCTCACCCGGCTCTGGCCCCGGTTCCCGAGTGCGCCGAGTCCGATGCCAAGAGCTTCTACCTTGCACCGGTCGGTAACGGCCCGTTCATGATGGACGGCAAGTGGGAGGATGGTCAGGAGATCAACCTCAAGAAGTTCGACGATTACTATGGCGACAAGGTCAAGATCGATGGCATCCACTTCCAGGTCATCAAGGACATGGAGACCGCTTACAAGGAGTTCCAGGCCGGTAACCTCGATGTCTGCGACGTTCCCGTTGCTCAGATCGACGCCGCCAAGAAGGATCGCGGCGTGTCCAAGGACGGCTACACCATGGGTGACGGCGAGCGCATGCTGCTCGGCTCCGAGCCTTCCACCTACTACCTGACCTGCAACAACACGGCCGAGCCGTTCAACAACGCCGACCTGCGCAGGGGTATCTCCCTGGCCATCAACCGTGAGGCCATCTGCAAGACTATCTTCAAGGGTACCCGTACCCCCGCCGACGGCATTGTTCCTCCGGGCATCGATGGCTACAAGGAGGGCGCATGGGAGTTCTGCGCCTACGACGTCGACAAGGCTAACGAGTACCTGGACAAGGTTGCTCCCGCTGGCGCTAACGGCGATCGTGGCATTAACGTGACCCTTTCCTACAACCAGGATGGTGGCCACAAGGAGATCATGGAGTCCATCATCGGTGACCTCGCCAAGGTTGGCGTTACCGCTGTCTCCGATACCCCTGAGTGGTCTGCCTTGCTCGAGCAGTACCAGAACTTTAACTATCAGTTCGGTCGTCTGGGTTGGATTGCCGACTACCCGATTATGGACAACTTCCTGTATCCGCTGTTCCACTCCGACTCCCTCGGTGGCGACAACCGCTCCGGTTACAACAACCCCGAGTTTGACGCCAAGGTCAACGAGGCTCGCACCACGGTTGACGACGAAGAGCGCGTTGCTAAGATGCAGGAGGCCGACGCTATGGTCGCTGCCGACTGCCCGGTCATCCCGGTGATGTTCTACACGCACACCATCGTCGGCTCCGATCGCATCAAGCACCTCTATGTCGATCCGCAGAAGCACGCTGAGCTGGGTACCGCTGAGCTCGCCTAAGAGTTTGCAGCTTCCGTGAGGGTCAAGTATTTACGTAGACCTCATGGGAAACATACAGTTCTCCCTAACCTGGGGTAAACTGGCTGATGGTAATTTTGGGATGCCGGTCTGGCGATCGGCATCCCATTTAGGTTAATCCCTAGATAGGGGAGTGGTATGGGTAAGTACATCGTTAAACGTGTGCTTCAGTTCATCCCGGTATTTTTGGGCGTTACGCTGATTCTGTTCGCCCTTCAGAATATCGTGCCGGGAGATCCGATCAAGCTGATCGGTGGAGACAAGGCTCTGTCCCCCGAGGTGGAGCTTCAGCTTCGCGTCCGCTATCACCTGGTCCAGTCGGACGAGGACGGCAACGCGATCCTTGACGAGAACGGCGACCCCGTTCAAACGTCGCTCGTGGACCGTTACTTGTATTACATGGACGGTCTGCTTCATGGCGATCTGGGCAATTCGTATCAGCGCAAGCTGCCGGTTACGGAAATCTTTGCCCAGAAGTATCCGTATACGGTCAAACTTGCCGCGTGCGCCATCGTGCTCGAGGCAGTCATGGGCATCGGTGCGGGTATCATTTCGGCGGTAAAGCGTTATTCCTTCTGGGATATTTTGGTAACGCTCACCACGTCGATCCTCGTTGCTGTCCCAGCCTTCTGGCTCGGTATGTTGCTGCAGCTGTTCTTTGGCGTCATTCTCAAGGACGCCACGGGTGGTGCATTCTCCATGCCGATCTCGGGTGCCGGCGGTTCCAGCTCTCAGTATCAGGATTGGATGCACTATGTGCTTCCGACCATTACGCTGGCTTCGGTTTCGACCGCTTACGCCGCCCGCATTATGCGCTCGCAGCTGCTTGACGTCATGAACCAGGATTACATCCGTACGGCAAAGGCCAAGGGTCTCTCCAATCGCGCGATCATCATCAAGCACGCGCTTAAGAATGCACTCATCCCTGTCGTTACCTATATTGGTGTCGACTTTGGTGGCATGCTTTCGGGCGCCATCCTGACCGAGACGGTCTTTAACTGGCCCGGTATCGGCTATGAGGTCTATCGTGCCATTAGCATGCGTGACTGGCCCATCGTTATGGGCGGAGTTACGCTCATCGTCGTCGTCGTCATGGTGATCAACCTGCTCGTCGACATTAGCTATGCATTCCTCGACCCGCGCATCCGCCTTGGCGGTCCGTCGGATAAGGCCTAAGGGAGGTACGTCTCATGCAGGAAACTGATTCTCAGTCTCAGGAGCAGGCTACCGCCACCAAGGCCGCATCTGCTCCCGCCAAGTCCCGCACGCTGTGGGGCGACGCTTTCAAGCGTCTTCGTAAGAACAAGCTCGCCGTTATCGGTGTCTGCTGGATCATCATCGTCGTTGTGGTTGCCCTGACCGCAGATCTGTGGGCTAAGCCCTGGCTCGGTTCGCCGACGGCTTCTGACTCGACCACCATGGCCCAGACGTCGCTGCTGGCTCCGTGTGCAGAGCACCCGTTTGGCACCGACGCCCTTGGTCGCGACATTCTCGTCCGCGTTATCTACGGTGCACGCGTTTCGCTTTCCGTCGGTATTATGGCCACTGCGATCTCCACGCTGATTGGTCTGGTCATGGGTGCTCTGGCCGGTTTCTACGGCGGCATCTGGGATACGATCATCATGCGCTGCGCGGATATCTTCCTGGCGTTCCCGTACGTGCTGTTCGTCGTCGCCATGATCGCCGTTATCGGCCGTGGTCTTCAGAACGTCTTTATCGCCATCGGTATTCTCGGCTGGCCTTCGATTGCGCGCGTCTTCCGCTCTGCAATCTTGACGGTCAAGGAAAACGACTATGTTGACGCTGCGCGCGCGATGGGTGCATCCGATGCTCGTATCGTCGTGCGTCACATCTTCCCGAACTCCGTCGCCTCTATCGTGGTCTACGCAACCATGAACATTGGTGGCGCCATTCTGACCGAGTCCGCTCTGTCCTTCCTCGGCATGGGCGTTATTCCGCCTACGCCTTCGTGGGGCTCCATGATTCAGGACGGTCAGCAGTATCTTCTGACCGCTCCCTGGATGATGATCATGCCCGGTCTGGCAATTCTCTCGACGGTGCTCGCCTTCACCCTGCTGGGTGACGGTCTGCGTGACGCCCTCGACGTCAAGATGAAGGACGCATAAGGATGAAAAAGAACAAGAACTATGTGGACCTGAAGGACCAGCCGGTTCCCGAGGGCCAGCATCTGCTCGAGGTCGATGACCTTAAGATGTATTTCCACACCGAGGATGGCGTCGTTCGCGCTGTCGACGGTGTCTCCTACACGCTCGATCGCGGCGAGACCCTGGGAGTCGTCGGTGAATCCGGCTCCGGTAAGTCTGTGACCGCCATGACCATCATGGGCCTTATCTCGATGCCTCCGGGAAAGATCGAGGGCGGCGACGTTCGCTATCGCGGCCGCTCCATCCTCGAGATGACCGAGGAGGAGATGCAGCACATTCGCGGCAACGATATCGCGATGATCTTCCAGGATCCTATGACCTCCTTGAACCCGGTTTATAAGATCGGCAAGCAGGTGGGCGAGGGCCTTCGTCTGCACCGTGGCTACTCCAAGCAGGAGGCGCTCAAGCGTGCCACCGAGCTTTTGGACCTCGTTGGTATTCCCGAGCCCGAGAAGCGCGTCAATGAGTATCCGCACCAGTTCTCTGGCGGTATGCGTCAGCGCGTCATGATTGCCATGGCTCTTGCCTGCGATCCCGATATTCTGATTGCCGACGAGCCCACGACGGCTCTGGACGTTACCATTCAGGCTCAGATTATCGAGCTCATGCAGGAAATGCAGGAGAAGAACGGCAACGCCATCATCATGATTACCCATGACCTGGGCGTCGTCGCCGACATGGCCGACAAGATCATGGTTATGTACGCCGGCCGTCCCGTCGAGTTCGGTACTGCTGAGGAAATCTTCTACGAGAGCCGCCACCCCTACACCTGGGGCCTTATCCGCTCCATCCCGGAGCAGGCCATCGAAGAGAAGAAGCCGCTTACGCCGATTCACGGCAACCCGCCTTCGCTCATGAACCTGCCCGAGGGCTGCGTGTTCTCGCCTCGTTGTCCCTATGCGACCGATAAGTGCCGCAAGCAGCGCCCCGAGCGCGTTGTCACCGAGTCTGGTCATTACTCTGCGTGCCACTACTCCGGTGACCCCGAGTTTCTCAAGAACGCTCCTGAGACGTCCCGTACGCGCAAGGATTCCAAGAAGGGAGGCGAGGCGTAATGGCAGATACCAACGAGCGTACTCCG
>DBFAHJ010000039.1:0-13613 GCA_048227095.1 Collinsella aerofaciens
AAACTGGCCCTTCTCGGCATTGCAGACCGGGAACTCGGCATCGGGCGTAAACAAAAAGTCGGGGTCTGCGTGGTTCTCCAGATAATGGTGAACGTCGGACATGCCCACTTCCTCATCGCAGCCCAGCAGCGCGCGGAAGGTATAGCGCGGCACAATGCCGTGCTTGAGCAGGTAGGCACCGGCGTAGAGCGACAACACCGCCGGACCCTTGTCATCAATCACGCCACGGCCGAGCAGCCATCCCTCGCGACGCTCCATCGCAAACGGGTCGGTGTTCCAGCCGGGGCCGGCGGGCACCACGTCCACGTGGCAGATGGTCGCGAGCTGCTTGTCGCCGCGACCCGGGATATCGGCAATGCCCACATAGCCCTCGTCGTCGCTCGTCTGGTAGCCGAGCTTTTGCGCAATGCCGAGCGCGCAATCGAGCGCATCACGAACCGGGCGGCCAAACGGCGCGCTAGGCTCCGCATCGGCAGCAACGGCCACGGACGGATAGCTCACCAGTTGTTCGATATCGGCGACGACATCTTCCCAGACCTCGTCGACATACTCAGCGACGCTCTGCTCCACCTGATTCATGGACTGCCTCCTTACCAATGAGCGACGGGTACGCCCGCCCCTCACATCAAGTACTTATATAGCGAAAAGTTTAGCAAGCTCGGCCACCGAGTGCACCACTGCATCGGCACCCGCCGCCTCGTGCTCGCCCGGCGCCGCCGCGCCCGAATAGATGCCAATGCACGGCACGCCCATCGCGTGCGCGCCCTCCACATCGTTAAAGCGATCGCCGATCATCACGGCAACGTCGGCCGTCGCGCCGAGCGCCGCCAGAGCATCGCGGACCGAATCGGCCTTGGTCTCGCGACCCTGCGGCGGATTCATGCCAACCACCGCCTCAAACTGAGAAAGCCCGAGCTCACGCACCATGTCGATGCACTTTGCCTCCATGCGCGACGTTGCCACGGCCATACGCTTGCCCCGGGCGGCTAACCCATCCAGCAGCTCGGGGATCCCGTCAAACACGGGATACTCCTCCGGTCCCAGCTCATCAAAAAAGACGCGATACTCATCGGCCACCACAAGCGACTCCTCGCGGGAAAAGCCGTAAAAGTCGTGAAAGCTCTTCCACAGGGGCGGCCCGATCATGCGGCGCAGATCACCCATCTGCGCCTCCGAAAACCCGCGCGTAGCCAGCGTCTTGCGCGTCGAGGTCATCACCGCCCGACCCGTATCGGCCACCGTGCCATCGAAATCAAACAGCACGACCGGCCGCCTGCATGTCTCCAGTGCCTCCATCGGCATCCCTCTTCCCCAGTTGACGATTTCCACACCGACACTTCAAACTGTTGACTATTCAACAATTGAACCTAGAAATGTGGAACGACTCCACTATACTTGTCGCACTTTGCTCTCAGAAGGCGGCGCCGTCGCGCCCCAACGAAAGGTGCAATTATGTCTTTTGCCATCATAACCGACTCCACGTCGGACATCTCCCCCGCCCGTGCTCAAGAGCTCGGCATTTACGTGATTCCGCTGCATGTGATTATCGAGGGCGAGGACCTGCTCGACCAGGTGCAGATTACCGCCCAGGAGTACGTCGCGCGCATGGCTGGCTCCGAGCAGCTGCCGCACACCTCGCAGCCGAGCGCCGGCGAGTTCAAGGCACTCTTTGACCGCGTGCGCGCCGACGGCCACGACAGCGCCATCTTTATCTCGCTGTGCAGCGAGTGGTCCGCCTGCTACGCCAACGCGTGCCAGGTGGCCGATACCCACGAGCTCGACGTGCGCTGCATCGATTCGCGCACCGGCTCGGGCGCCGAGGGCCTGCTGGTGGAGTACGCGCTCGCCATGCGCGAGGACGGCCGCAGCCTGGACGAGACCGAGGCTCAGATCCGCGCGACGCTGCCCGACGCCCACCTGCTGCTGATTCCGCGCACACTCGAGAACCTAGTCAAGAACGGCCGTGCGCCCAAGCTCGCCGGCCAGCTCACGCAAATGCTCAACATTCGCCTGGCCGTTTCGCCGGAGTGGAAATCGGGCGAGATCAAGGCCATAAAAAAGGGCCGCGGTGCCAAGCGCATCGTTACCAACACCATGGCCGATTGCCTCGCATTTTTGGCTGAGCATCCGGGCTCCAGCGTGCGCGTGCTCACGACCGGCGCCGCCGAGGAGCAGGAGCTCGTCAGCCAAGCGCTCGCAGGCCAAGACTATGTAGACGCCGGCACCGGCCCCATCGGCTGCACCATCGCCACCCATGTAGGCGTCGACGCCATCGCCATCAGCTACTGCCCCCGCTACCAGCCCATCCACTAGGGGCACCTTTACCGCTTGCGGTGGAATAGGGACTTTTTTTGGCTTATCAGCCGCAAATCAATCCCTATTCCACCGCAACCTAGAAATCGGCGATCAGCCCAGCGGGCCCTGAAACAGCTCCTGATGAGTGCCCATTCTCACCAGCCTAATCACTGGGTTAGTCTTATGGGGAAGATAAAGAACGACCACATCGACCAAGCCATCGGATAGGTGGAAATCGATGTGGCCGTTGTAGTTTCCGCCCGGGTTTGAGAGCTCGTGGGCGCCGTACTCCGCTGGAAGCGACCCATGGGCCACAAGCTCTGCAACCGCCGCTTTAAACTCACTCTTTAGCTGCGGATGGATGCGCATCGTCCGTTTGTAATCCGCCTTAAACTGAGCCTCGACTTTAATCTCAAACATCGCTAGTCCTCATCGAGGAACGACATAAGCTCATCAGCGTCGTTGAATGACGGGCTATCGTCCGGCAAAATCCCCAACTCATGAGCCTCGGCGATTACCATGGCACGCCTCGTCGCTTCGTTGGGCACTTCCGCCCTTCCTACGATCTCAAAAGGAATCTTTCGCTGATTTACAAGCTGCCGAACGGCAAGATTCAGATAGGAATTGAGGCTGAGGCCGACCGAATCCAAGAACTCAGTCGCCTGCTCCTTGAGCCCCTCTTCGATGCGAACCGTCGTAGGCTTAACCGTTGCAGTAGACATACGCGACCTCCTCGCCCTCGTCTTTTGCATCAGTATACCCAATATAAATGGCAAACTGACGTTAGATAGCATCAGATTGCTATATATATTCATATCGCGGTGGGCACGATTGCCCTACATCAGCCCACTCAGGGCAATGTCGACGGCTTCGTTGAGGTCGTCGGTGATGTGTACGAGCTCGGGATCGAGCGGGCTGATCATACCGGCATCCATCACCGGGCCGTTGAGCCAGTCGAACAGGCCCTGCCAGTACTCGCTGCCTACCAGCACGAGCGGCATGCGCTTGACCTTGTGCGTCTGCACCAGCGTGAGCACCTCGAACATCTCGTCGAGCGTACCAAAACCTCCGGGAAACACGATGGCGCCCGAGCTGTATTTGACGAACATGGTCTTGCGCACAAAGAAGTAGCGGAAGTCCATACCCAGGTTCACGTATTTGTTGAGCCCCTGCTCGTGCGGTAGTTCGATACCCAAACCGACCGACTTGCCGTTGGCGCTCGCCGCTCCCCTGTTGGCCGCCTCCATGATGCCAGGGCCGCCGCCGGTGATAACCGCGACGCCGCGCTGGGCGATTTTGCGGCCGACCGTGCGCGCCGCCTTGTAGAGCGGATCGGTCTTGGGCGTGCGGGCACTACCGAAGATGGTCACCGCGGGCCCGAGCTCGGCAAGCGCGCCGAAGCCATCGACAAACTCGGCCTGAATGCGCAGCACGCGCCAGGGATCGGCATGCAGCCAGTCGGTCGAGTCCTCGGGCGCCAGCAGATTGGCGTAGGTGTTGTCCTTAGGAATCATGGGGCCGCGCATGACCACGGGGCCGCGGCGGTACGTCTCGTCGTAGGCGGGCTCGCCCTCGACGTTCTCATTCTTAATCATGGGTACTCCTATCGAAAACAGAAACGGGCGGGGTCGACGCCATGCGTCAAACACCCGCCCGAACATCAACCATTCGGTATGGTACCCACGATGCATCAAGCGCTTGCAAGACATCGGTCAGCGGTCTTGCAGACCATGTTAGCGAACGCGACGACCGATCGCCGCTCGCCCCTTGCCGTTGCCCGCGCTCTGCAAGCGCCCGTGCTGCTCTTAGTAATCCACCGCCGCAGGGCTGTTCATCCAGTCGCTCACGAACGCGCCGTAGCGGCCCTCGATAATGGCCTGGCGGGCCCGCTGCATAAGGTTGAGCAGGTAGTAGATGTTGTGCATCGAAAGCAGAATGCCGCCGAGCATCTCCTTCTGCGTGACCATGTGACGGATGAGCGCACGGCTGTAACCGCCCGTGCACACCGGGCAGGTGCAGGTGGGATCGATGGGACCGTCGTCGTGCGCAAAGCGAGCGTTGCGGAAGTTGAGGCGACCCTCGCTGGAGAATGCCGTGCCCATACGGCCGGTGCGCGTCGGCAGCACGCAGTCAAACATGTCGATGCCCACGCCAACGCCGCGCACGAGCGTGGTCGGGTTGCCGACACCCATCAGGTAGCGCGGCTTATGCTTGGGCATGTACTCGCTCACGAGCGGCGCCAGGGTCTCGAACATGGTCTCGTGATCCTCGCCCACCGAATAGCCACCGATACCATAGCCCGGGAAGTCGCCGCACTCCTCCAGATGGCGCAGCGAGCGCAGGCGCAGATCCAGGTGCATGCCGCCCTGAACGATGCCAAAGAGCGCCTGGTCATCGCGGGTATGCGCCTTATAGCAGCGCTCGGCCCACATGCTCGACAGCTCAACGGCGCGCTCAACGTAGGCGCGCGTGGCGGGATAGCCCGGGCACTGGTCGAGCTGCATGCAGATATCGGAGCCGAGTTTCATGGCGATTTCCATGTTGTCCTCGGGCGTCCAAAACACGTGGCGGCCGTCGTAATCGTTGACGATAAAGCGCACGCCCTCATCGGTGAGCTTGACGGCATCGTTGTGGCTGAAGACCTGGAAACCGCCCGAGTCGGTGAGGATGGGGCCGTGCCAGTTCATGAACTTGTGCAGGCCGCCCAGCTCGGCGATGGTATCCTCGCCGGGACGCATGGACAGATGATAGGTATTGGCGAGCACGATCTGGGCGCCGAGCTTCTTGACAGTCTCGGTAGGAATGCCCTTGACGTTTGCCTTGGTGCCCACGGGCATAAAAATCGGCGTCTCGATGTCGCCGTGCGGGGTGTGCAGTACGCCGGCACGCGCGTGCGTCGTCGGATCCTCGGCAATCAGGTCGAATTTAAAAAGGTTCTGGTCCATAAACTGGAACTCCTTGGTTGCGGTTCATACGCAAACCATTATACGGGCAACCCGCAAGAAGCACCGACTCGACAGAAACTAGTGCATTAGGATCAGGTTCCCGCGCTAGTCGTTGGGTAGTCGTTGGGGACAGTCTTAAACGACTAGACGTTGGGGACAGTCTTCAGCGCCATCTTGCAAATGAGCGCCCCAATCTGCCGGCACTCAGGGACTGTCCCCAAGTGCCGGCAAGAGTGTCCCTTTCGACTAGTCATTTAAGAACGTCCCCAACGACTACATCCAACAGTCAAGGTAACGCCGATGCTCTGACAACATCAGCGAGCGGTCACCAGAGCGAACAAATTGGCATGAAAAGAGGACGGCATAGACCTTCTGGTCATGCCGCCCTCTTTGAATGACAAGTTGTCGCTCTGGTGACCGCGCAGCGTCGGCCCGTTACGCGGTTTGGTAAAACCGCGTAACTCCTACGGACGCTGGCCCATGCCACCCTCGAGGGTGACGGTCTCGCCGTTCATGTACTTAAAGTCGGGACCGCAGAGCTGAACGACCACGCGGCCGATTTCCTTCTCGACGTCGCCGTAGTGACCCGCCGGTGGCATGTGGACGTTGGCCTTGAACGCCTCGGGATAAGCATCCTGGAAGTTCTCGAGCGCAGCGGTCCAAGCAAGCGGGCAAACGATATTGACGTTGATGCCGTCCTTGCCCCACTCGTTGGCGGCAACGCGAGTCAAACCGCGGATGCCCTCCTTGGCAGCGGCATAGCTGCACTGGCCGTAGTTGCCAAACAGGCCGGCGCCCGAGGCAAAGTTGACCACGGAGCCCTTGGTCTCCTTCAGGTGCGGGTAGGCCTTCTGCATGTACAGGTAGGTGGCATACAGGCCAGAGTAAATGGCCAGGTTAAACTGATCCATGGTGTGATCGGCAATGGTCACGCCCGAGGCGCTGGCCTGAGCATTGTTGACGACGGCGTCGATGCGGCCGAACTCCTCAATAGCCTTGTCGATGACGTTCTGGACGACAGCCTCGTTGTCCTGACCAGCCGAAACATCGGCCTGAACAGGCAAAACCTTGACACCGTACTCGGCCTCGAGGGATTCCTTGGCGGCCTCGAGCTTGGCAACGTTGCGGCCGGTAATGACGAGGTTTGCGCCCTCCTTGGCAAAAGCGATATCGATACCGTAGCCGATGGAGCCAGCGGAGCCGTCCTTGAGCGTGGCCTTGCCGCCGCCGGTGACGATCACGGTCTTACCAGTGAAAAGTCCCATATAAAGTCCTTTCAAATCGCGACGGGCGCACCCGCCGACTGCGCGCATCCAAATAAACGCGACAAAAGCTGAAATGCAACTTTAACGGGTTCAAGTGAAAAGAAAAGGCCTCGGCAGGCGAACGGCATAACGTCTTTCGGCGAAGGGATTGTCAAGTACAAACTGGATAAAGTGGCCGAGTTTTTGCTATCGACGCGAGCCATCGAACACGTTTTGAAACTTTGCTGCAGCGCGCGGGATGTCGGCGCGAGACTTTATCATAGGGTGACAAACAACGATGAGGAGCACATGCCTATGACAGACGAGCTGGACCCCCAGACTCAACAGCATATTGATGATTCCGCAGACGTCACCGCAGATGCTGACGCTGTGACCTGCGATGATATTGACCTCGACGACCCCATCTTGGACGAAAGCGCTACGGCGGAAACCCCCGGCGCCGAAGATGCAGGCGAGCAAAATGACGATGCGCCCGCTCAGGACGACGCCCCTGTACAGGATGCTGCTCCGCAAGCTGCGGGCCCTATCGAGGTTTCTTCGGAAGAAGAGCTCGACGCCGTCATGGACTCCATGATGGATGCCGTCAAAGCGATGAAAGACGCCGTGGCCGACGCTGACGTTGACGCCGAGGAAGAGGAGGCCGCCGAGGCGGCCTCGACCTTTGTACCCGGCGAGACTCCGGTTGCCGACCAGGGCAGCACCATGCCCTCGTTTCTGCAGCTCGAGCATCCCACGATTGGCGCCGATGCGGTCGACCCGCACGCAGCAGGCTTTTCTGTGATCGAGGGCGGCACCGGCAATATCGCCGTGCCGCAGGCTGCCGATGCGGACGCTGCCGACACCGCTCGCCCGACCGCCCCGCACTCCTCCGCCGCGAGCCGCGATCTGGGGACCGCTGTCTCGAACACTGCGAACGCCGTGGGCACCTTTATCGCCCAGGGCGCCTCGGCCATGCGCGAGATGAACGCCGCGAAAAAGGCACTTGCCGATGCCCGCGCCCACCTGGCCGAACTTGAGCAGCGCATTGCCGATCAGGCCGAGGAACTCGAGACGCGCCAGGATATCGCAGGCCGCTACGACCAGATCGTCGCCGACCAGCGTCAGGCGATCGCCACAGCGCAAAAGACCGCTGCGGCAGCCGAGATTGACCGTGATGCCCACGCCGCCAAAGCGACAGAGCTCAATGGTCAGCTCGAACAAATGAAGACAGAGGATGACGCGACTGAGCTCCGCCTGAAGGCCGCGCTCGACGCCGTGGAGGCCCGCGAGGCGAGCTCTCGCGAGACCGGCAACCGCCTCGTTCGACGTCTTGAGGATTCCAAGCGCATCCGCGACAAGGTGAAGGCCGAGCGAGACGCCGGCATTGCGGCCGCACAACAAACCGTCGACGCCACGCGCGCCCAGCTCGAGACGCTGCGCCATGAGTATGCCGAGCTGCAACGCAATCCCTCGGCAAATCCCGCCAACTATACGGTGCGCACCAGTGAGCTCTCGATGCAGATTTCCGACACGGCAGATGCCCTGCGTAAAGCCGAAGAAGATGTCCCGCGCATCACCGCCGACCTTGAGCACTCGCTTGCCGCAGCCGAGCAGGCCGTCGAGCAGGCTCAAGCCCCTATCGCCGACGCAAAACGCGCGCACCAAGCCGCGACGACCGAAGCCGATGCCGCGCGCGACGAGCTGCAGACGGCGAAGACAGCCGCCGCGACTCGTCAGCGCGAACTGCGCGAGAAGGTCACTGCCGAGGACAAGGCACGCCGCGACCAGGAGCAGAGCATCGCCAACGCCCAAGCAGATGCCGCACATGCGCAGTCGATCATCGAACAGGCGACCGAGGTGCACGACCACCCAGAGATCACTGAGTCGCTTGCAGGATCCTTGGCCCGAGACAAAGCCGAACACGCCGAAACCGAGCGCGAAGTGGCCCAGCTCGAGGCTACCGAGGATGACGTACGAGAGCGCACCCGCGACTCACGCATCAAATTCACCGGTGCCATCGTCTGCATCGTCGCCGTGATTCTAGCGATCATCCTGGTCTGGCTCTTCGCGAGCAAGTAAACCAGCTGCCAAAAAACGCCTCAACTCAGTTGCGGTGAGAAAGTTTCTGTTTAGCCCCAAAAAGGCCAATTCAAGAACTATCTCACCGCAACTTATTTAGATCGACGCAAGGCAACCTATCCCTCTTGCACCGATCTCTTGACATAAGGACTGTCCCCAGGTGCCGGCACAAAAGGAACGTCCCCAAGTGCCAAGTGCCGTAAGAGTGTCCCCTTTGACTAGTCATTTAAGAACGTCCAATGACTACCCAATGACTACAGCGACAACCACGGCAACGCCGATGTTTTGGCAACGACAGCGAGCGGGTCGCATTTGAGACAAGGTGACGTGAAACGAAAGGGCGCTGACCTTCTGGTCGCGCCCTTGAAGTTGAACGTCAGATTGTCCAAATGCGGCCCGCGCAGCGTCGAGCAGTTACGGCGTTTGGTAAAACGCCGTAACTAACGTGCTCCGTACTGCTCGTAGTAGGCGTCGATGGCGGTCTTGAGCTCGTCGTCGATGACAACCTTGCCGTCGATCTCGTGGTTGTAGAGGGTCTCGACGACCTCAGCCATGGAGACGATGCTCGCGACGGGGAAACCGTACTTGGCCTCGATCTCCTTCTGAGCGGTGGTCACACCGCCCTTGCCGACCTCCATGCGGTTGAGGGACACGATGAGGCCCTTGATCTCGACATCGGCAGCAGCCTTGACCTTGGGATAGGTCTCGTCGATGGACTTACCGCTGGTGGTGACGTCCTCGACCATGACCACGCGGTCGCCGTCCTGGGGCTCATAGCCCAGCAGGTTACCCTTGTCGGCGCCGTGGTCCTTGGCCTCCTTGCGGTCGCAGCAGTACTTGACCTCCTTGCCGTACAGCTCATGGTAGGCAATGGCGGTCACGACGGCCAGCGGAATACCCTTGTAGGCCGGTCCAAACAGCACGTCAAAGTCGTCGCCAAAGTTATCGTGGATGGCCTGGGCGTAATACTCGCCCAGCTTCTTGAGCTGATAGCCCGTCACGTAAGCGCCGGCGTTCATAAAGAACGGGGACTGACGGCCGCTCTTGAGCGTAAAGCTGCCGAACTTAAGGACGTCGGACTCGACCATAAACTTGATGAACTCTTGCTTGTAAGCCTCCATGCGGGCTCCTCTCGTAATCGCGTACGTGCCTTCCAGTTTAGCGCAGGCGAAGCGTAGATGCGGACGCGCTTTGGGGCCACGGCATTCTGTAAAGGCTTTGTCAGGGGGAATGGTTTTCCGAACAATGGGGTTGACATGTCAAACCCCCTCATCAAGAATACGGGCGGATTAAAAAGGGGTACGAGATACCCAAAGCGCACTGCGCTCAGCCTTTAGGAGGTGTGCCATGGAAGGCAGTCCTAGTCGAAAAACCTGCATGTCGCCCTCGGCACGCCGCGAGGACTCCGCACACGCATAAACGCCACCGGCAGATCGCCAAAACCACCGCAAAGGCGCGCTGCACCCTTTGTGGGCTCAAGAGCTTGACGTGAGCGACATCTAGGTTTTTTGAAGCAAATACGACACGTACGCTAACTCCCCTCAACAAGGAGGACCCTATGCTGATGCTCAAAACCGTCACGGTACTCGAAGCCATCTCCAAGCGCCGCCGCACGGCGCGCCCTGCCGCTCATACCGGCCTGTCCAAGAACACCATATTCGCCGCCACCCATAGTGCCGAGGACGCCCTCGTACTGCTTGACGCCACGGCAAACGGCCTCACCGTCGAGCAGGCAACTGAGCGCCTGAACGCCGTCGGCCCCAACACCATCGAGGCAACGACCAAAACGCTCGCCCGCCGCATCGCCGACGCGTTCATCGATCCCTTCGCCGGCATCCTCGCCGCGCTCGCACTGGTCTCGCTCTACATCGACGTGCTCGCCGTGCCCGAACCGCAGCGCGACCCCTCCACGGTCATCGTCATCGGCACCATGCTGCTGGTATCGGGCGGCATGAAGTTTATCCAGGAAGCCCGCAGCGGCAATGCGGCAGAGGCCCTCAAGGACCTGGTCTCCAACACTTGCACCGCCCTGCGCGACGGCGGGCGCATCGAGATCCCCTTCGACGAGCTCGTCCCCGGCGATGTAATCCGCCTCTCTGCCGGCGATATGGTGCCGGCAGACGCCCGCATCATCACCGCGCGCGACCTGTTTGTGATCGAGTCCGCACTCACCGGCGAGAGCGAGGCCGTCGAGAAGACCACCGCCGTCACCGTCGTCGAGGGCGCCGACGGCTCCGCACTGCCACTCTCTGCCTGCAAGAACATCGTCTTTACCGGCACCTCCGTGCAAAACGGCGCCGCCATGGCGCTTGTCGTTGCCACCGGCTCGGACACCTACCTGGGCGGCATCGCCAAGATGCTCAACGGGCGCGGCGAAAAAAGCGCGTTTGACCGCGGCGTCTCGAGCGTCTCCATGCTGCTGGTGCGCCTGATGCTCGTTATGGCGCCGGCCGTCTTTGCCATCAACGCCGCCACCAAGGGCAACGTCATCGACGCGCTGCTGTTCGCCACGAGCGTGGCCGTGGGCATCACGCCGCAGATGCTTCCCGTCATCGTGACCACGAGCCTGTCGCAGGGCGCCAAGGACCTCGCCCGTCGCCAGGTTATCGTCAAGGAGCTGCCGGCGATTCAAAACCTCGGAGCGATGGACGTCCTGTGCTGCGACAAGACCGGCACCCTCACCGAAGACCGCATCGTGCTCGAGCGCTACCTCAACACCGATGGCAACGAGGACGCGCGCGTGCTGCGCCATGCGTTTTTGAACAGCTTCTTCCAGACCGGCCTCAAAAATCTTATCGACCTGGCCGTAATCGACCGTGCCGATGTGACGCCCTCGGCCGTCGTGCCCGATTCTATGCTGGGCCAGAGTCTGCGCGACCGCTATACCAAGGTCGACGAGGTTCCCTTCGATTTCTCGCGCCGTCGCCTGAGCGTAGTTGTCGCCGACGCCCAAGGCAAAACCCAGATGGTTACCAAGGGCGCTGCCGAGGAAATGCTCGAGATCTGCTCCTTTGTCGAGATCGATGGCATCGCTCAGCCGCTCACCGACGAGAAGCTCGCCCAGATTCGCAAGCAGATCGCCGGACTTAACGCCGAGGGCCTACGCGTAATTGCCGTGGCGCAGAAGACCAATCCGCGCTGCGTGGGCGAGTTTGGCATCGCCGACGAGTGCGACATGGTGCTGATGGGCTTTTTGGCCTTCCTCGATCCGCCCAAAGCAAGTGCTGCGGGCGCCGTCGCCACCCTCGAGGCCAAGGGCGTGGCGGTCAAGGTCCTAACCGGCGACAACGACCGCGTCGCCGCCACCGTCTGCGAGCAGATTGGTATCGATGCGAGCAACGTCTTGCTCGGCTCCGAGATCGATGCGCTCGATGACGCCGAACTTGCCGAGCGCGCCGAGAAAACCCACCTCTTCGCCAAGCTCTCGCCGCTGCAGAAGGCGCGCCTGGTACGTGTCATGCGCGAGATGCTCGGCCACACCGTGGGCTTTATGGGCGACGGCATCAACGACGCCGCCGCCATGCGTGCGAGCGATTGCGGCATCTCGGTCGATTCGGCCGTCGATATTGCCAAGGAATCCGCCGATATCATCTTGCTTCAGAAGGACTTGGGCGTGCTCGAGCGCGGCATCATCGAAGGCCGCCGCACTTACGGCAACCTGCTCAAGTACCTCAAGACCACGGTGAGCTCCAACTTTGGCAATGTGCTGTCCGTGACCGTCGCGAGCCTGTTCTTGCCGTTTTTGCCCATGAGCGCCCTGCAGCTGGTACTGCTGTCGCTGGTCTACGAGATCGTGTGCATCGCACTGCCGTGGGACACCGTCGATGACGCCTGGACTGCCCGCCCGCGTGCCTGGGACGCCGCGTCCATCAAGGGCTTTATGCTCGAGCTGGGCCCCGTGAGCTCGCTGTTTGACATCGTGACCTTCGCCGCGCTCTTCTTTGTCGTGTGCCCCGCCGCCGTGGACGCAAGCTGGTCCGAGCTTGCCGCCGCGGGCGACGTCGCGGGTATGGCGACCTTTGCTGCGCTCTTCCAGAGCGGCTGGTTTGTCGAGTCCATGTGGTCGCAGACACTCGTGGTCCACATGTTGCGCTCCCCGCATCTGCCGAGCCCGCGCGACCACGCCGCGCCCGCATTGTGCGTTCTTACCGTGCTGGGCCTGGCGCTCGTCACCTGGCTGCCGGCAAGCCCCATCGCCGATGCGCTCGGCCTCATGCCGCTGCCCACGAGCTTTTTTGGGCTGCTCATTGGCATCGTTACCGCCTATATCGCGCTCACCCAGCTGGCGAAGCGCCGCTACATTGCCCGCCACGGCGAGCTGCTGTAGCAAGTAGACGGAAAACACCCTGCCAGCTGCCGTTGCCACTACCACAGCTGCCAACGCCGCTGCCGTTGCCTCTGCCGCCGCAGTCTATCCCCCCCCAGCAGTTGCGGTGAAATAGTTCCTGTTTAAAGCCCCGTGACTTTAATTTAGGGACTATTCCACCGCAACTTATTGGGAGATTAGCTAGTCCTTGGGTGTCCAGGACCAGAAGAAGTTGATGAGGGCCACGCGCGAGGCGGTACCGGTCTTTTTGTTGATCGAGGAAATGTGGCGATAGAGCGTGGAGCGCGAAAGAAAGAGCGTTGTGGCGATGTCCTGAACGCTCTGGTCCGAAACGACCAAGACCTCAAGAATATCGCGCTCGCGCTCTGTAAGCCCAAAGGTGGCGACGAAGGCATCAAGGCGTTCATCGGACGTGAGCTCCGCTGCCTCCACGGGCTCGGGGTCGGAGCATGTGGGCGCAAGATCCCCACCAAGATCGTCGGTGGCAAGCGGCAGGCCATCCTGCATCACGGCATCATCGGCTCGTTGCCCCAACTGCCCCAGCAGCGTAATCGCAATGCCCACAAACATCACGAGCGCCGCACCGACCGCAGCCAGCACATTTTGACTCGAGATAATCGCCACTGCCGGCGCCGTCACGAACATCGAGCACACGTTGTTGACGACGCGACCCATGCACGGCCAAAAATATGACCAGCGCGCATAGAGCGAGACGGCGGCATA
>DBFAHJ010000040.1:0-9013 GCA_048227095.1 Collinsella aerofaciens
TGCTCGTTGACGGGGTCGCGGCAGATCAGAACGGCGCACGCGTGCACGCCCTCGCCACGGGTGAGGCCCTCAATCGAGAGCGCCGTGTCGATGATGCGGCGGGCGTCGTCGTCCTTTTTATAGGCCTCGGCAAAGTCGGGGTTAAACAGATCCTCTTTGCCGGGTTGTTTTTCGAGCACCTGCTTGAGCTTGACCTTGGGGTCGCTCGAGACCATCTTGGACAGGCGCTGGCCCATGTAGACCGGGTAGTCCAGGACGCGCGCGGCGTCGTTGATGGCCTGCTTGGCCTTAATGGTCGAGTAGGTGATGACGTGGGTGACCTTCTCGGGGCCGTAGAGCTGGCGAACGTGCTCCACGACCTCGAGGCGCCGCTCATCGTCGAAGTCCATATCGATATCGGGCATCTCGGTACGCTGCGGGGACAGGAACCTCTCGAACATCAGGCCGTTCTCGAGCGGGTCAAACGCGGTGATGTTCATGGCGTAGGCGACGATAGCGCCGGCGGCCGAGCCACGGCCGGGGCCGACGCCGATGCCGTTGTCCTTAGCCCATTGCACGTACTCGGCGACGATCAAAAAGTAGGCGGCAAAGCCCTTGTCGCAGATGACCTTGTATTCGTACTCAAAGCGCTCTTTGATGTTGACGCCGCCGATCTCGCGCGTGGCCCAGTCGTCACCGTAGTGCTGGCGCAGGCCTTTCTCGCACTCGCGGCGGAACTGGCTCTCGTGCGTCTCGCCGGGATCGAGCAACGGGAATCGCGGCAATATGATGGAGTCCCAGTCCAGCTCAACGTAGCACTTGTCAGCAATCTCGAGCGTGTTGTCGCAGGCCTCGGGGCAATACGGGAACATCGCCCGCATCTCCTCCTCGGTCTTCATGTAAAACTCCGAGCCGGTCATGCGCATGCGGTTGGGGTCGTCGACCTTGGCATTCATACCAATGCACATGATGACGTCCTGCACGGGCGCATCCTCGCGGCGCAGGTAGTGGAAGTCGTTGGTGGCGATGACCTTGACGCCCACCTGCTTGGCGATGTCGATGAGCGTGCGGTCCATCTGCTCGTCAGTCAGGCCGTTGTCGGTGGTGATGCCGTGTTCCTGGATCTCGATGTAGAAGTCACCGGGCTCGAAGGTATCACGGAAGGTCTCGGCCCACTTGATGGCGCCTTCCATGTCGCCGCGGTCGATGTATTTGGGGATGATGCCCGCGATACAGGCGCTCGTGCAGATCATGCCCTTGGCATGGCGGCGCAGGTTGTCGAGCGTCACGCGCGGCTTGTAGTAAAAGCCCTGCACGGCGGCCTCGGAGACCGTCTGCATTAGGTTGACGTAGCCCTCCTGATCCTTGGCCAGAAGGATCATGTGGTAGAGCTCGGGCTTGTGGTCGCGGGCAAGGGTCTCGTCCGGCGTAAAGTAGACCTCGCAGCCAAAGATGGGCTTGATGACCAGGGGCGGTTTGAGCTCGTCGATGTTGCCCTTCTCGTCCCACATGGCCATGTCTTTGACGTACTGGGCATGCTCGCGCGGGTTTTCCTCGGGATCGGGCTCCACCAGCTCGTCGCGGCGGTCCTTTTCCAAGAAGGCCTTGTCGTGGCTCCAGGTTTTGTACTCGGGCGTGTTGTGATTGACGGCGTCGCAGGCCAGCGCCAGGTCGGGCACGCCATACATGTAGCCGTGGTCGGTAATGGCCACGGCGGGCATGCCAAGTTCAACGGCACGATTGACCATATCCTGGATACGGGTTGCGCCGTCGAGCATGGAGAAAACAGTGTGATTGTGCAGATGGACGAATGCCATGTGATGAGCTCCGATGCGGGTTCGTGTTCTGACTGAACGATTTTACCGCACGGCACGGACAGCACCCGAACCTAGCCAAACCAACACGGCTCCTCTTGCAGTTGCGGTGAAATGCGGACTGTTTGGCGGCTTTTTGGCCAAAACAGTCCGTATTCCACCGCAAGTTATCTGAGGGCTAGAAGTTGTAGGTGACCACTTGAGGTTCGGCGGGTTCGACGAAGAGGGTCGGATCCGGCTGCTCCACGCGGACGAACTTGACGGTCACGGCCTCAAAGCCCGCCTCGTGCAACACGTCGGCGTAAACGCGCGCCTGCAGGGCGTGCTTCTCGAGCAGCTGGTCCGGCGTCTCGTCCGGCGTGCCGCCCGTCTTGTAATCAATGACCAGGGCGCGCGACGGATCGGCCGGGTCGGTGGCCAGTGCATCGATGGCGCCCTCGGCATAGGCACCGTAGCGAGCGATGTCCTCGTCCTCGCAGCCCAGCGAAAAGAACGGCACCTCGGCGCGAACGCACGGCCACGCGAGCAGATCGGCACGAACAGCCGACTTGAGCCAGCGGTTCAGGGCAACGTCGAAGCGTTCGCGCTGCTCCGGCGTCAGGCGCCACAGGCGCGCCAGAGCATCGGCACGCTCAGCGGGCAGCGCATCGGAACCCATCTCGATCAGCCACTGGCAGGCGGCATGGAACGCCGAGCCCAGCGCCATGGGGTTGCCGGCGGGCTCGACAGCGGCCACGTCCGCATCCGTCATCTCGGAACCATCCGACTCCGCATCATCGCCAGCCTCGTCCATGGGCACACGCGCCTCGGCGGCACGGTCCTCTGTCTCGGCATGGAGCGCCGCGGCGATTGACGAGTAGCTATACGAGTCACGCACCGGAAATGGACAGATGCCCATGCGCACGCCCACTGCCTGGGGATACACAAGCTCAAACGAATCGGGCTTGGGGTCGGCAGGACCAGGGACGATTGTACTGGCCGAATCGTCGGCAGCATCTGCATCGGCATCGCCGCGGACAAGCCTGCCCTCGACATCCAGCGAAGCGTTGGCCTCAAACGCCTGCTCGCCAAAGGTAAAGCCCGCGAGCGAGATGAGCTCGTAGTCGCCCGGCTTGGAGTTGTCGAACACCAAACGGTCGCTATCGAGCTGCGGCATGTCCAGAGCGTCCGTCGGCAGAATGCGGCGCAGGACATCGTAGGTCAGATCCGTCTCGACATCGAAGGTCGGCGCCGCCACCTTGCCGCGGCTCACGTCGGCATCCATCGCCAAGATCACCAGCTCGCGCGCACGCGTCATGGCGACATAGAGCAGACGAGCCCGCTCCTCGAGCGAAAGCTGCAGGTCGTCGTTGCGCAGGCGAACGAATGCCTCGGCGGGAGAACCCGTCGCGCAGACATCCTCCATGAGCTCCGGCGGTAGCCACAGCGACGTGCCCTTGCCCTTAAACGCGTGCTCAAACTGCTTTTTGACGTCGTCGCCCTTCACAAAGGTTCCGTCGGTGAGCTTAACGCCGTCGAAGCGTGCCGGCAGCGCCACGACCTGCGCTCCTCCCTCGACGCGACCCATCTGTGCCGCACCCGAGGGCTTACGCACGCCAAAGCACTCGGCGACCGCCACGACCGGATATTCCAGACCCTTAGAGGCGTGAACCGTCATGATGCGCACCGCGCCGTCGCCCTCCTCGTTGAGGGCACCCGGGGCTTCCTTGCCCGCCAAGAAGCGGTCGAAGGCCAGCGCGATGGAACGCGGCGAGTTACCGAACTCGGCCTCCGCCTCGGCCACGGCGTCGAGCGCCTTGAGCACGTTGGCGGCAATGGCCTTGCCTTCGGGACCGCGCTGTGCCAGACGCACAAACCAGCCGGAGGCGTTGACCACGTCGCGCGCGATGGCGGCGAACGAATCGCGGCCCACGCGACGAAGCGCATACCGCAGCACCTCGCGGGCGCGCGTCACCAGCGGCAAGTCTTGCAAACCCGGCACGTCGAAATCACTCATGATGCCCGCATCGATGTTGCGGCGCGACGTCTCGCCTGTCTGCTCGTCGAGCTTGGTCGCCAGTGCCAGGAACTCCTGGGCACCGAGCGCAAACATCGGCGAGGCGAGCAGCGGCATAAGGCCCTGCGCCGTATCGGCCGGATTGGCGAGCGCACAAGCCAGGGCGCGCACCGTCTGCACCTCGGCAGCCTGCGCAAAGACTGAGCCGCCCGCGATGACGCAGTCGAGCCCCTGGTCGCGGAAGGCCTGCGCGTAGACGTCGGCGTTGGTCATGCGGCCCAGCAGCAGCACCATGCCGCCCTGGGGCTGGCCGGCATCGGCAAGCGCGCGGAATCGCTCCGCGATCGCGCGGGCCTTGGCCTGTGTGCGCTCCTGCGTACTGCCGCCGGCAACAAAGAGCGCCTGGCGACGCGAGGCGTCCGCCACCAGCGTGTCCTTGCGGCCGTCGCTCGCCTCAAGATCCAAAAAGCCCTGCATCAGGCCGCCGTCGTCGCCATCAAAGACGCGGGCCACATAGCGCAGCACCTCGTCGTGGCTGCGGAAGTTGCGCACGAGCTTGACGAGCTCGCCAGCAGGGGCGTCGGCCACGGCAGTCGCCTCGGGCGCGGCAGACGAGCCCACCTTGCGCTCCTGGCGACGGAACACCTCGACCTCGGCGCCGCGGAAGCGATAGATCGACTGCTGTGCATCGCCCACGGTGCACAGCGCGCGCTCCCCCGCACCCGTCAGGTAACGGATCAGATCGACCTGCATCTGGTCGGTATCCTGGAACTCATCGATCATGACCATCTTAAAGCGGCCCTCGTACGCAGCACGGATGGCAGGGTAATCGCGCAACGCCTCGTAAGCCATACGCAGCAGGTCGTTATTATCGAGGGCGGACTGGGCAGCCTTCAGCGCGCGGTACTCCGCCTCCACAGCACGAGCAAGCCCCACCAGCGCATCGAGCGCCGGGCCACCGCAGGCAAGCACGATATTGATAAACGCATCGGCGGCCTCGGCCTTGAGCAGCTCGACCTGCTCCTTGGGGAATGCCTTGCTCGCGCGCGGCATGGTGCACGACATCATGAGTCGCGCCGCATCCTCCATGGTTTTGCCACTCGCCTCAAACGCGTCGATGGCATCGAGCGCCGTCTGCGCCTTCTCGGTCGCGGCCTTGCTTGCGCCTAGCGCCGCGCGATAGGCATCGGCGAGTGCCGAGGTATCGGCCTGGCCGCGCGCCACGCGCGCGTCGTCCATACCGCCCGGCAACTGGCTCGACAGCTCCAGCAGGTCGCGCACCAGACCCTTGATGGTCGTACCGCCGCCAAAGGAACCGCCCTCGCCCGCCATGGGATACCAGGCATAGAGGGCCTTGAGCGATGCCGCGAGCTCGGGGGCGGCATCGGGTGCCGTCGCGCGACCCAGCACATGCTCAACAGCCTGGTCCATGAGCTCGTCGGTATCGGTGAGCACCGTGAACTCGGGGTCGATGCCCAGCTCCAGCGCGTGCGCGCGCAGGATACGCGAGCACATGCCGTGAATGGTCGAGATCCACGCGTCGTCGACGGTCAGTGCTTCCTCGTCCATGCCCTCGTCGATAAGCGCACGGCGCACGCGGTCGCGAATCTCGGCCGCGGCATCTTTGGTAAAGGTAATGGCGAGCACCTGGTCCAGATGCTCAACGAACGGACCGGATTCGGGCGAGAGCGCATAGACGATGCGGCGCGTGAGGGTAAAGGTCTTACCCGAACCGGCGCCCGCCGAGACAAACAGCGGGCGGTCGAGCGTTTTGACAATCTGCAGCTGTTGCGGCATCAAAGTCGAAAGATCCATGGTCTACACGTCCCTCCTTACAAACGTTCCTTCGTGGTTATACGAGCAGCGCGCATGCGCGGCCTGAGCCGACGCCGGGTCGACGGCGGCAACGTTGCCCGCCTCGAGCTCGCGCAGGCGCTCGGCAATGCCGGCCTCCACGCGATCGAGCAGGGCATCGAAGTCCATGCTGCCGCCCTCGCCCGGGAAGCCCTTCTTGAGGCCCGGGATGCGACCGTCACCGCGCTCTTCCTCGAGCAACTCGGCGCTCGCCGCACCGCGCAGCGCGGGCTTGCCGCCCTTGGTCGAAAAATAGAGCGCTGCACGGGTATCCAAGCCCAGTGCCCGACGCATGGCCTGCGCGTAGATGAGCGTTTGGGTATGGGGCGGCAGCCAGCGCGGGTCGTCGATGGGAGCCTCGCCCGTCTCCTCGTCACGCACCGTGGGGTCGGCAAGCTTAAACTCCTCGACACCCGAACGATGCTTGTAGTCGATTACCACGGCGCGGTTCTCGGCGTCCACGTCCACACGGTCGATGCGCCCGCCGAGCGGCCAACCGGCATACTCGACCTGGAGCTCGTTGAACGCAAACTCCAGGTAGCGCGGGGCAAAGGGGGCAAGTGCCTCGGACTCGTAGGCAAGCACGCCCTCCAGCTGCGGCAAGATCTCGGCCACCTGGCGCTCCTCCACCGCAGAGAGCGGCACCAGCGGGCCCTCCGTGCCGCGCTTGCCGGCGTGCTCGGCCAACGTCTCGTCAAAGACCTCGTGCAGCAGCTCCTGAGCACGCGGCAGATTCTCGGGCGTCACGCGCTCCATGCCTTCTTGGGGCAGACGGCCATGCAGATGCTCCAGCACGTCGTGGACAAAGTTGCCCTTCTCCATGTTGCCAAAGCCAGCGTCGATCGACTGGGGCTTGACGCGATACGAGACGAACCAGCATAGCGGACAGGTCGAATAGGCCTCGATCTGCGAGGCAGACGTCAAGCGCGGCACCAGCGGCGCATCCTCGCCCTCGCCATCGCGACGGCGCAGGACCAAATACGGCACGGCCTCGGCACTCAGATGCTGAGGGGCTTCACAGGTCACGCGCTCGCGCTTGAGGCCTTCACCTGCCGCGGGATCAAAGTCGGCGATGATATCGCCCTCGCCCACGCACGTGGGCTTGGCAGCACCAGCGGCCTCGGCATGTGCCCGCAGCTCGGTCCATACGGCTGCCGGGTAGCACTCGCGCGCCTGGCGATCGTGCGTCACGCGGGCGAGCGCGACCGGACCGCTCGCCGCCTGCATCGCACGGCCAAAGCGCACGCGCAGCAGGGCGGCGGGCTCCAAAGACACGCCGTCGCGGCGCAGCTCGGCCGTCAATGTGGCAAGCGGGCCCTCTTCGTGCGAAAGCGGATAGCTGTCCAGGTCGACATCGGCAAACAGCACGGCATCGTAGCCGCCAGGACGCAAAACCGACGCATCGGCAAGCGACACGAAGCGCACTTGTGCCCGTGGCGTGCGATCGACCTCGTAGGTCGCGTAATCGTAAGCGGTACTGCGCTTGTCCACCTTGGTTCGAACGCCGTCGAGAACCGGCACGGTCGCGGCCTGCGACACGTCGAGTGCGCGAGCATCGTTCATAAGGATGTCGATGGCATGGCGCAGCAAAGCCGTCTCTGCCTGGCGACGGGCCTGGCCGTCAAGGCCGCCTAGAGCGCGATCGGGCAGCGCCTCGGCAACGGCGAGCATGGCCTTGAGCGCCGTCACGGGTTTGTCGCGCCACAGCGCCTGGAACACGTCCGAGACCACACACGGCACGTTCTTAAACCAGTTTTCGTCGCTCGCCGCCTTGCGCGCGCCCCTCACCTGACCCTGGACGCTCTGCAGCAGGCTCTTAACGCCCGCAGTGGTCTTGTTGCGCGACAGGCGTATGTTCTTGTCGAAGCCGCGGGCGCTCGCGGCGTCGGCACCCGAAAGCGGGCTATAAATCCAGTCGGTAAGCTCCGGAGCGGGCCACCACTCGGTCTTGGAAGCGGTGCCCTCGTCGGCGGCTTTCATACGCTCGATCAGGTTGGCGAGCGCCGTAAACTGCCTGCCCGCGATGGACTGGGAAAACGCCGTGAACTCAGTCGTCTCGGCCGCAATGTGACGCGCCGCCAGACGAGAGGCGAGCTCAACGAACAGCTGGGGTGCCCGGGCAGAAACAACGAGCACGCGCACAGGGTCGGCAGGCGTCGCGACGCCGTCGACCTCGGAACCCCGGCACGTTTTTACCAGATCATCAATTGCGTCCGCATAAGCATGAGCACGGGCATGGGGGCCAGCGACCTCAATAAAGGCAGGCTGAGCGGCGGTCCCGCAAGCGGCATCAGACGCGCCGACACCCTCCCCTAGCGGCGCGATCTCAAACAACACATCGCGGGCATCAAATGCCGCGGCAAGCTCCTCGCGCATCGCCGCCTGCTCGCGGGCAAGCAGCACGACGACCTCTCCCCCATTGTTCGCCACGGCAGACAGCAGCTCGAGCAGACCGTGCGTAAACGACGTGATACCGCGCACGCATACGGCGCGAGTGCACGCCGGCAGGCTATCGGCCAGGACACTGGTCATAATGTCAGCTGCCTCGCAGGGCTCAACCATATCTCGACGGTCCAAACCGCCCGCGTAGGCGCGCAAAAGCTCGAACACACGAGCCTCGGCATCGCTTTTTGGCTCAGGCCGGCAGTTGTCGCCACGGCATCGTTCGGCACCCGTCCCCGCAACGCCCGGCAACACGTCGCGGGCCATGCGCGCGAGCATGCGCACTGTGCCCTGGCTGCGCGAAAGCGGCTGCAGAGCGGCGTCGTCGCGGCGGTCGATCATGTCCGAGAACAGCATCTGGCGCTGAAGGTTGTCCACAAAGCTGCGGCCATCGCCCATAAGCTCCCACAGCGAGCTGAGCCACGATGTGGGCGTCTTGTAGTCGACACCCAGTGAAACCCCGGCTTCCGCCGCATCATGGCGGCACAGGTCGAGCTCGGCAAATGTTGGCGCCAACAGAACAGCGCGCCCGTGGCGGGCAACCAGGTCGGCCAGTAGCGCCGCCTCGGCATCGCTCAAATCCGTGCCGGCATTGGTGGTATAGATTCGAACAGGCATGGTCCTCCGCTCAAACTGTTCGCAATAATCAATGCATCCATCCTACCCGCCCAAGCGGACAGATTTGCCCCACGCCAACAGATTTGATCCCTTGGGGACGGAGGAAAACGAATCACCGGGTTAGACTGACCCCCTCTGTGATCCATTTTCCTCCGTCCCCAAGGGATCAAAAAACCGCCCCCGGAGGGACGGTTCTTCGTAATTCAATGTTGTCGCTGGCCTACTCGCCATCCTCCAACTTAATGAGGATCTTGCGGTAGCCACCGTACTCGCCGTTCAGCGCCTTTGAAACGCGGCTCACCGTGGTGGA
>DBFAHJ010000041.1:0-8345 GCA_048227095.1 Collinsella aerofaciens
TCCAGACGGCGCCGACCGCCGATCTGGGTTTTGCGCAGCTCGATCTTTCGCGCGGGGTGCGCCAGGGAGCCGGCGAGGTTGTCTACGGTGCCGGTAAAACCGCCGAGCAGATTGCCGCCATTATCGAAGCGCTGCGCGATGCCGGCCAGGAGCGCATCCTGGTCACGCGCCTGGATGCCGAAAAGGCAGCCCGCACCTCGGAGCTCCTCGGCAACGGCATCGACCTGGGATATGTCCCGGACGCGCAGCTCGCCCTCGTGGGCGGCAAGCCCTCCCCTACCGGCAACGGACGCATCGTCGTCGCCTGCGCCGGCACGAGCGACCTGCCCGTCGCCGAGGAAGCCGCGTTGACGGCCGAGTTCTATGGCAACGAGGTCGACCGCCTCTACGACGTAGGCGTCGCCGGCCTGCACCGCCTACTCGCGCATGCCGAGGAACTTGCCCAGGCACAGGTGGTCATCGCCATCGCCGGCATGGAGGGCGCGCTGGCGAGCGTTATCGGCGGTCTGGTGAGCTGTCCGGTCATCGCCGTTCCCACCAGCGTGGGCTACGGCGCAAGTTTTGGTGGCGTAGCCGCACTGCTCGCCATGCTCAACTCCTGTGCCAGCGGCGTATCGGTCGTCAATATCGACAACGGCTTTGGCGCCGCTTACCAGGCAAGTCTTATCAATCATCTGAGCGCCGGCACACCCCGCGCCCGCTAAGGAGCATTCCATGTCCAATCATCAGCACACGCTTATCATCGACGGCACCTCGGGCATCAGCGGCGATATGACCGTCGCGGCCCTGCTCGACCTGGGCGCCAGCGAGGAGCACCTGCGCGAACAGCTCGCCACACTGCCGGTCGACGGCTTTACGATCGCCGTCACGCGCGTAAACAAGCATGGCATCGACGCCTGCGATTTCGACGTCCAGCTGGCAGAAGAGCTCGAGAACCACGACCACGACATGGCATGGCTCTACGGCAACGAAGCGGCTGCCGAGCACACGCACGAGCACACGCACGAGCACCACCATCATGACCATGACGAGCATGAGCACTGCCATGAGCATGATCATGAGACCCACGGCCATGGCCACGAGGGTCACCATCACGCCCACCACCATCACCACCGTTCTTTGGCGGACGTCACCGCTATCATCGACGGCTCGCAGCTAAGCGATGGCACCAAGCGTCGTGCGCTCGCCATCTTTACCGCGCTCGCCGCCGCCGAGGCAAAGGCCCACGGCAAAACGCCCGAGACCGTCATGTTCCACGAGGTAGGCGCCGTCGATTCCATCGTCGACGTCTGCTCTGTCGCCATCTGCCTCGATGACCTAGGTATTGAGGACATCGTGGTCGAGTCGCTCTCCGAAGGCCACGGAACCATTCGCTGCGCCCACGGCCTTATGCCCATTCCCGTCCCCGCTGTCGTCAACCTGTGCCAGGCGGGCAATATCGCCCTCACGCCCGCACCGGTCGCTGGCGAGCTCGTGACGCCCACGGGCGCCGCCATCGTCACCGCGCTGCGCACGTCCGAGCACCTGCCGGCACGCTACCACATCGAGGCCGTCGGCTACGGCGCCGGCAAGCGCCCCTACGAGGGTTGCTCCGGCACGCTCCGTTGTCTACTCGTTGACGTGGATGCATAGCCATGGATGCCCGCAAAGAAAAAAGCCGCGCTGCCATCGTTGCAGCGTTCTCCGAGCTGCTACGCGAAGAGGATTACGGCAAGATTACCGTCGGCGACATCATCGCTCGTGCCCATGTTGGTCGGGCCACGTTCTACGGCCTCTTCAAGAGCAAAGACGACCTACTGTCCGAGCTCGTGAACGACATCTGCACCCACGCCCTCGACGACGATGGTACGCCGCTCGACGACCCACTCGTGCAAGTCGAGCATATCCTCAACAACCTCTGGGAACGCCGTCAGGGCGTTCGAGCCCTCGTAGCCGGAGCCGGCTCGCGCGTCTTCGCCGACTGTCTCCGCAAGACCACCATGTCACGAGCAGCCGAAACCGTCCCCGCCGACCCCACAGGCCCCGCCGGCACCATGGACCGCAGCTTCTTACTACACCACATAGCCTCAAGCTTCGTAGCCACCGTCCAATGGTGGGCCTGGCACAACTTCCAAGCAGACAAAGCCGACGTAGCCAAAGACTACCTCTCAGCCATAAAACCCCTCTTCGGCTAAGTAAGAAGCTCACCCCAAAGCATCGCCCCAACCCAGGGCGCCACGCATCCCAAAGTATCACTCGCGCTTCAATGCCCCCCAACAGCAACAAGCCCCTCCCATCCAAATTCAGATATATGTTGGGTTGCTTATACGAACGCAACAAAGACCCCGCAGCTGGCCGCATGGGGTAACTTCCCAGCGCATTCCGCAGGACGCAAAAAGGCTCGCCGCACAAAGTGCGCAGCGAGCCTTTTTGCATGTCCGAGGACGCGCTGGGAAGTTACCCCATGCGGCCAGCGGACAACTATGTAGCCTCAGACTAGAACATGCCCAAGAAACCGTGCACAAACAGCGCGGCCAGAGCGGCACCGATAAACGGTGCGATGCCAGGAACGAGCAGGCCGTACTTCCAGTTGTTGTCAGCCTTGTTCTTAATCGGCAGCACCTGATAGGCCATGCGAGGACCAAGGTCACGAGCCTGGTTCATGGCGAAGCCGGTGATGCCGCCCATGCCCATGCCAACAGCCCAAACGATCAGACCGACGCAGATGGCGAGCATCAAAACGTTCTCGCCGGCGCGGCTAGCGGCAGCAAGGATGGCGCTGATGAACACAAAGGTGCAGATGGCCTCGCAGAAGAAGTTGCGAGCATAGTTCGTACCCTCGGTGGTGGGGTTGGTCGAGAAGATATTGCGCTGGGCAATAGGGTCGACGACGCCCTCGGAAGCCTTGAACTCATCGGCATACATCAACCACGCGATCACGGCACCCGCAAAGCCGCCGAGCATATCGGCAATCATGAAGGGGATGCAGCTGCTCCACGGCACCAGGCCTACGATGCACTGGGCAAGCACCATGGCGGGGTTCATGCACACGGCGCCGCCAAAGACAAACAGGCAGACCGAGATGCCAAAAGACCAGGTGGTGATGGCAAACATGTGACCGGAGCCCTGATACTTGGTGCCCTTGAGCACGGTATCGCAGTGCACGCCCACGCCAAAGATGATCATGAGGGCCGTTGCGCCGAATTCGCAGAGGAGTTTGGTAAGCATAAAACCTTATCTTTCTTGTCGGTTATAAACGATTCGTTTAGGCCGCGTACTAGTGCTGAGCGACGACAACGCCCAGGCCATCGGGAATGACGGCCACCTTGGCATCGGCACCCTTCATCTCAAAGGCGAGCTTGAGCGCCTCATCGAGGGTGTTGACCGGCGTCATGTGCATATCCTTGATCATCTGGTGATCGCACAGGTCGGTGACCATGATCACAGGGTGATGCGCCAGGATGCGGGCAAAGATCTGGCTCGTCCACTGGTCGGGCAGGGTCTCGTCCTTAGGACGGTCGATGCAGGCACGCTCAAACTCCGCCGGATCGTTGTCGGCGATGTTGTGATAGAAGCCCTCGCCACCGTGGCCGTCGGCACAACCGGCGACGTCGATGATCACGCCGCCCTCGGGAAGCGTGGCCTCGGCAGAGCACATGCCCTTCACGGCCTGATAGATGTTCTGGTCGAGCGGGTAGCCGCCGTTGGTGGTGATGGCGATCTCGCACTCGACGGGCTCAACGCCGGCAAGGCTCTTCACGAACTCGCAGCCAGCCTCGTGTGCCTTATGGATGTCGCCTGCAAAGGAGCCGATAACCTCATGCTTGCCGTTGAGCACCACGTTGAGCACAAAGGCAAGGTGAGCCATCTCGGCAGCGGCAAACATGTCCTCGCTCACGTGGTTGTGGCACAGGTTGCCGGCACGCGAATGGGAATCGTTCACAAACTGACCGTTGTGGTTGTACATGATGGTCTTGTAGCTGGCGATGCCAGGCAAGACGGACTTGCGGCTACCAGAGAAACCGGCAAAGAAGTGCGGCTCAATAAAGCCCTCGGCAAGCAGCAGATCGCAATCGGCGGCAATCTTGTTGATGATGCACTCGCCACCAGAAGGCAGGGTGCCGATCTTTTTCATCATGCTGTCGTCAGTCGCGACGTGCATAACGATTTCCTCGTTGGCAACGATCTCCTCGCCGTACTTGTTGACGAGTTCCTCATGCGTCGACGGACGATGCATACCCGTAGCAACCAAAATGCGCACGCGAGCCTCGGGCGCAGCGGAATGGATGTGATGCAGCAGAATAGGCATCGTCACACGCGAGGGAACGGGACGCGTATGATCGGAGCTAATAATGACAATATCCTTCTTGCCAGCACAAAGCTCCTCGAGCGACGGCGAGGCATAAGGGTTGGCAAGCGACTCCTCTACCAGCTCTTCCTGCGATTTCGTGGTCTTAAACTCGTTTTGATGACCTTCCATCACACCCGCGAAGTTCTTATCCTCGAGCTCCAGATGCAACGTCTTGTGGTCAAACGGCAGTTCACATTCAAACAATGACGAGCGCCCTCTTCCTTTTCAACTGACACACTAGATAAACCGTTGGAAGGATACGCCGCTCACCGAAAAACACCACCGTCCACCGACTCATTAACACAACGTTCATATTTGACCCACAACAAAACGGCCACGATCCCAAACGGGACCGCAGCCGCCTGTCAAAGACACTATAGACAGGATGATTTACGCAGCGCCGAGGCAAACATCTAGTCCGAGACGTACGCACGTAAGCCATTTTGCATAAATTCGTTAATTAATTGCATAAGATGGCGCATGGATTTCTGGCCATAACTGGGTAGTACCCTCCGGAGCGTGCATTTTTGCGAGTATTCAGCATCGCGGGATAAGATTTTGGTGCCAAAAATCTTTCAAAAGGTAGATAGTCCTCATGACTCGACCCATCTGGATAGCATGCGGCGAGAAACCAGCCATATATGATCGTCGCCAAAGCCCAATCGTCGTGCAAAAGCATCAACAAAGGCAGCGAAAGCCGGCTATGGCCTTATGCATCAATCTTTGGCTGCTGAAAACTCCGTTTTTTGCACGTCGCCCCAAGCACCACCCTCACCCAGCGGCTGATCCGCCGAAGACCGGACATCGCAGGGCCCGCCATTAGTTTACTTTTAGGCACACTCCGCAGGACGCAAGAAGCCCTCGCCGCACTCCACATTAAGCGCGAAGCGCGCCATTATCCCCTTCAGCCCCAATCCCTGAAGACCGAGGACGAAGGGGCCCGATGGGTTTCCCTCTGAATGCATTCCGCAGCACGAAGCCCCCTTATCCGCAGCTCCGAAGGAGCAGGATAAGGGGGCTTCAAGTGCGAGGACGCATTCAGAGGGAAACCCATCGGGTCCCGGTGAGAGCCACAGGGCTATCGATTACCCCGTGTTCTGCAATCCTGCCGAGACGCCGGTCACAGTCGAAAGAATCAGGCTCATGTACTCGGCCTTCTTCTCCTCGGCCATCTCGTCCTGGTTCATACGCACCTCGCGAAGGGCGCGGACCTGGGCGATGGACAGGGCGTCGACGTAGGGGTTGCGCACGCGGACGGCGCAACCGAGCACGCGGCGACGCTGCAGCGGCCACTCATCACCGACGATGGCAAGGACCCACTTACGCGTGAGCTGCATCTCGGTGAAGACCTTCTCGGACAGATCCTGGCGATCGCCCAGGTGCAGATACATCTTGGCGATGCGCTGGTCGGTCTTGGCGATCGACATCTCGATGTTGTCGATAAAGGTGCGGAAGAACGGCCACTCCTGGTAGGCAGCCTTGAGCTGGTCAAGATCGCCAAGCTGCTCGCAGGCGGTGCCCAGACCGTACCAAGCGGCCAGGTTAATGCGCGCCTGGCTCCAGCTGAAGATCCACGGGATGGTACGCAGGTCGTCGAGCGACTTGGCACCCAAGCCGCGCTTGGCGGGACGCGAGCCGATCGGCAGCAGACCGACCTCGGTCAGCGGCGTCACGGTCGAGAACCATGGCGTAAAGTCCTCGGTGTTCAGCAGGTCCAGATAGCGCTCGTGGCTTGCGGTGTTGAGCTTCTCGGCCATATCCCAGAACTTCTGCGTGGTCTCGGTGTTGGTCTTCTCGACACTCGGGGCCGACTGCAAAAGCGTTGCGGCAGCAACGGACTCAACATGGCGCTGAGCCAGCGTGCGGTTACCGTAACGGGCAAAGATGACCTCGCCCTGCTCGGTAAGCTTAAAGAAGCAGTTGACCGAACCCTTGGGCTGCGCCAGCACGGCCTTGTTGGCCGGGCCGCCGCCACGGCCCACGGCACCGCCGCGACCGTGCATGAGCACCAGGTCGATATCGTTCTTCTCTGCCCACTTGGCGATGCGCTCCTGCGCGGAGTGCAGCGCGAGCATGGCCGTGGTAGGACCGGCATCCTTGGAAGAGTCGGAATAGCCCAGCATGACCTCCATGCGGCGGTTGGTCTGGGCAAGGCGCTTTTGCACCACGGGCAGCGTAAGCATCTGATCGAGCACGTCGACGCAGCCCTCGAGGTCCTCGAGCTGCTCGAACAACGGGATCACGTCGAGCTCGGGGACATCCTCCTCGTGTGCAAAGGACAGGTGCGCCAGCTCAAAGACGTCGGCCACATGCTGAGCGCTCTTGGTAAACGAGATGATGTAGCGGTGCGCCATCTTCTTGCCGTAGCGCTTTTGGATGGAGCCGATAGCGCGGAAGGTATCGATGACCTCGCGCGTCATGGGCTGCAGGTCGCCATGGATACCGTTCTCGTGGATATCCTTAAGGGCGCGGGCATGCACCACGGAGTGCTGACGGAACTCCATCTCGACCATATGGAAGCCGAAGGACTCGACCTGCCAGATGATGGTCTGGACCGGGCCGTAGGCAGCACGGACGGCACCGCAGGCGGCCAGCGAGCGCTGGACGACGCGCAGGTCCTCCAGGAACTCATCGGCGCTGTGGTACATGGTGTCGGTGATACGACGGACGGTGGCGTTCAGGCGGTCGGCCATGACGAGCATGACGGCGCGATGCGGCTCGTGCTCGGAGATCAGCTCGGCGCGGGCCGTGTAACGAGGGCTCATCTCGACCTGATGGTTCCACAGGTTAATGAGCTCGGCCGACGGCTTGCTGTAGGTAGCCTCGAGCGTGAGGTTGCGGCCGATGTGGCGGCACTTGTCCTCGAGCTTGAGCACCATGTGCGTAAAGTACTTGGCGGCGACCTCACGGCTCACCTTGGCGGTGACGTTGGGGTTACCGTCGCGGTCGGAACCGATCCAGCTGCCGGGATGGAAGAACGCCGGGCACAGCGGCGGCACAGTACCGGCCTTGTCGCCCAGCACCCAATCGTCAAAACGACGATAGATAACGGGGATAACGTCGAACAGCGTGTTATCGAAGATGTCGATGATGGTATCGGCTTCCTCGACCGGCGTGGGCTTCTTGAGCGCGATGGGACTCGTACGCACCAGGGCGTCGATCTCCTGCAGCATATGGCGCTCGTTCTCCACCAGGTCGGAGCCGCCCAGACGCGGACGCTCCTCCAGCAGGTTGGAGATACGGCGGATCTTGCCCTCGACGGCCTTACGACGGGCCTCGGTGGGATGTGCGGTAAAGACAGGGTGGAACTCGAGCTTGTCGAGCAGCTCGTTGGCACCCTCGACACCCAGCTCATTCACCAGCTGGTGATAGGCAACGGTAAGCTCGTTGGCAGGATCGACCTCGGTATCGGTCGACGCACCGGCCTCGCGCTCGCGCAGCTGCGCCACACGGTAGTTCTCCTCCGACAGGTTTGCCAGATGGAAAAAGCTCGTAAAGGCGCGAACGATGACCTGCTGCTTATCGAGCGGCAGGCTGTCGATCAAATCGACGACCTCACGAAATGCCACGGCAGTGGGCTCGTCGGCGGTGGGCACGCCCTGCTCGTCGACGGCTTCGTCGGCAGCGCAGGTACCGGGGTTGCCGGCATTGACCACAATCTCGGCTGTCAAAATCTTGTCGAACAGGTCCGCGATCTCGGGATCATACTCGCTAAGCACACGGCGCTCCAGGCGCAAGAACAGCGCCAGATTGTCGCGCAGCTCCTCGGGGATCTCGATCTCGGCGAGACGCTCCCTGGACTCGGCATTCGAGCCGATTCGGTTAACGAGGCGGTTGACCACGGCAGCGACGCGCGCCGCGGCTTCGGGTACAGACTGGTTGCTTAGGTTCTCAGCCACGTTTCCTCCCATTCCTCCTTCTATGCACGTAACATGCGGTATTCATTATAGGCGCTTGAGAAATACTTTCGACACTGATTGCGCTTTACCACACAAAAGTATTTTCTGCATTGCAA
>DBFAHJ010000042.1:0-6767 GCA_048227095.1 Collinsella aerofaciens
ATCGGCGCCGTCTTGTCGTCGGACACGCCCCACACAAAGGTCGGTGGCATCTGACGCGAAACATGCGTGGTGGGGCAGATGTCGGCCAGATGCTCGTCAGTTGCCTCGCCGCCCGTCACCATCGACAGGTAGTCGTTGAGCAAATCGCGCCCCGTCTTGCCGCCCGTCTTTGGCACACGCAAGTCAATGCGCGGATCGCGCGTCTGTATGTCGCGCACATAGGCAAAGTCGAGCAATGGATAGCCCAGCACCACGGCATCGGGACGAATGTCGTCCGGACGCGCCCCGGCAAGTGCCGCAAAGGGGCCGGTCTTCCACTGTGTTGCCAGCGAGGCGCAAATCATGCCACCAGCAGAAAAGCCCACGACGCACACGCGCTTAGGATCGACATGCCACTCGTCGGCGTTGGCGCGCACCGTGGCGACCATCTTGGCAAGATCTGCCTGGGGGTGCGGAAAGCTCACGTCACCCGTAGAACTCGTGACATAGTTGAGCACAAAGGCCTGGTAGCCGCGGTCCAAAAATGCAAACGCCACCGGGTCCTGCTCGTGCGGAGCGATATGTGTAAACCCGCCTCCGCCACAGATAATCACCGCGGGGCGGCGGCCATTCGGTTTATCGGGCAACGGCTCGGCACCCAAATACGTAAACGTCGCCGGATAATCCTCGGTCGGCTCCTCGCCCCACAGCGCATGGTTCTCGACAATCATATGTGCTCCCTTCGCGCAAATTATGCGCCCTTGTTTTTCGCCTTCAAGCGTACCCCACTTGAACCCGTGGCGCAGAAACACTCCGGCAATAAGTTTCCCTCCAACTGATATATCACATAATCCCAGCTCAGAGGTATCGCGAGCAGCGTAGAATAGGGGGCGTTGACCAAGCCGCGAAACACATATGAAACGTTTCCGGCAAACCAAACGCGCGATATGCGCCTATTTAAGTTGGAGGCAACTATGGGTCTGCTCGATTCGCTTAAGTCCACCTTCACCTCGACCGGCGAGGCGTCCGTTCCGCCCGCAGCAAGCTTCGCCACCCGCGAAGGCGTCATCTATGCCCCCGTCAACGGCGTGCTCGTCAACCTGAACGAGGTTCCCGACGAGACGATCGCCTCGGGCATGCTTGGCCAGGGCTATGGCATCGAGCCCATTACCGGCACCATCTATGCGCCCGCCAACGGCCGCATCGGCGCCACCACCGTCACCAACCACTCCATCGGCATGATTACCGAGGACGGCCTGCGCGTGTTCATCCATGTTGGCCTGGGCACCGTGGAAATGAACGGCAAGGGTTTTGCCCGCTTTGTCGAGATGGGCGATGTGGTCAAGGCAGGCCAGCCGCTCATCAGCTTCGACCGCGAGGCCATTAAGGCCGCTGGTCACGAGGACATCGTGACCGTCATCGTCTCCGAGCTCGATCGTCTTAAGAGCATCGACCATGTCGGCGAGTCTGGAACGCTTATCGGCGGCAACCCGCTCGTCAAGCTTGGCGACCCGCTGCTGGTTGCCAAGACCAAGTAGCCAGGCCCCGCGCCACACAGCCAAAAGGCACCTCGTCAAGCGCCCGCGACCATTTGGCCGCGGGCGCTTTTCGTTTGAAAAACCATCCCGCCAATGCTTTATCTGTATAGCCCAAATGAGCCGAGCTGCTAGAATATCGAACTGTATGGATAACTATCATTCAACCGTTATGGGAGGATACGTGAACCGCACCAAAATCGCGCAGCTCTATGCCGATGCCGAGTCGCTCGGCGGCCAGACCGTCACCGTCGCCGGCTGGGTCAAGTCCGTCCGCGACATGAAGAACTTTGGCTTTGTTACGCTCAACGACGGCAGCTGCTTCCGCGACCTGCAGGTCGTCATGAACCGCGAGGCACTCGACAACTACGACGAGATCGCCCATCAAAACGTCTCGGCCGCACTCATTTGCACCGGCACCGTCAAACTGACCCCCGATGCGCCCCAGCCTTTCGAGCTTTCTGCCACTTCCATCGAGGTCGAGGGCACGAGCGCCCCGGATTACCCGCTGCAGAAGAAGCGCGCAACCGTCGAGTTCCTGCGCACCCAGCAGCACCTGCGCCCGCGCACCAACCTGTTCCGCGCCGTGTTCCGCATCCGCTCTGTCGCGGCTGCCGCCATCCACCGCTTCTTCCAGGAGCAGGGTTTTGTCTACGTCAACACCCCCATCATCACCACGAGTGACTGCGAGGGCGCCGGCGAGATGTTCCGCGTGACCACACTCGACCCCAAAAATCCGCCCCTCACCGAGTCCGGCGAGGTCGACTGGAGCCAGGACTTCTTTGGCAAGCATGCGAGCCTCACCGTGTCCGGCCAGCTCAATGCCGAGAACTTTGCCATGGCCTTTGGCGACGTGTACACCTTTGGCCCCACTTTCCGTGCCGAGAACTCCAACACCACGCGCCACGCCGCCGAGTTTTGGATGATCGAGCCCGAGATGGCCTTCGCCGACCTTAACGACTACATGGATAACGCCGAGGCCATGCTCAAGTATGTCCTCAAGGACGTCATGGCAACCTGCCCCGACGAGCTCAATATGCTCAACAAGTTTGTGGACAAGGGTCTGCTCGAGCGCCTGGACCATGTCGCCAACTCCGACTTTGCCCGCGTTACCTACACCGAGGCCGTCGAGATCCTGGAGCAGGCAGTCGCTGCTGGCCACCAGTTTGATTACCCCGTCAGCTGGGGCATCGACTTGCAGACCGAGCACGAGCGCTTCCTGACCGAGGAGCACTTTAAGCGCCCGACCTTCGTGACCGACTACCCGGCCGAGATCAAGGCGTTCTACATGCGCATGAACGAGGACGGCAAGACCGTCGCCGCCGCCGACTGCCTGGTTCCCGGTATCGGCGAGATTATCGGCGGCTCCCAGCGCGAGGAGCGCCTAGATCTGCTCGAGGCCCGCATCAAGGACCTGGGCATGAATCCCGAGCAGTACAAGTACTACCTTGACCTGCGCCGCTACGGTTCCTGCAAGCACGCCGGCTACGGTCTGGGCTTCGAGCGCTTGGTCATGTATCTGACCGGCGTGGGCAACATCCGCGACGTCCTGCCGCACCCGCGCACCGTGGGCAACGCCGACTTCTAATCGTCGGACGCTAGCTCGCGTCGCCACACGCCAACGCTCATCGCATAAGCGTCTCTCGACATCGGTCGAGAGACGCTTTTTTTCAACAGCATCCGTCAAGCTTTTGGCAAGTTTTTGGTCAGTTGAGCAGGGCTGTTGAAAACTCGACCCACCGTTTGCCGACGACTACCGACCGCCCAGAGCGCCCTGCGCCCCTGGGAAAGCCCCACGTCCTAGGCTCCATACCGTCGCCACCCAAAACGGAAAGGACGTGGGCACGATGACCGAAGCCGCTGTTGAAACCTACGACACCACGACGAGGGGCGCCGCCTCGATGGCAGCCTATCGCGCCGTTCGCATCCTGCAACTATTAAGCGAAAACACCGGCGAGGACAAGGCCATGCTTTCCGATGAGTTGATCCGGCGCCTCGCCCATCCCGACGACCCCGCCCGCATGCCCATCTCGGCGGCGCGGCGCAGCATCTACACCGCCATCTCCGCGCTTCGCCATGCCGGATATGAGATTGAATACAAGCGCGGCGTGGGGTATCGGCTCTTGACCCGTCCACTCACCGACGAGGAGATCATCCGGCTTCACGGCATGGTCATGCGCAACCGCTCCACGCCTATCGCCATCCGCAAGAGCATGGCGCAGCACTTAGTTGCCATGGCGAGTGCCGACGTTCGCGGCTATCTCGATACACCCGAACCTGCTCCAAGCGCAGGCAGCAAGGCTACCAAGGCAACACGCACGCCCATCAAGCGCATCGACACGTGCGAGCTCGTCGAGCAGGCCATCGACCACGGAACCACGGTGAGTTTTGATATTTCGAGCGTCACGACGCGTGGCGAAACCGAAGCAGCACGGATGACACTCCGTCCCTTTGCCATCAGGCAGCGCGATGGCATCTCGTATCTGCTGGGAACGGTCTACGACGCCCGAGGCGCCGATGACACGTTGCGTACCGTAGAGATTGGCCGAATGAGAAACGTCACCACACGTCTCCTCGACGGCAAGAAGCTCTTCGCCGCCCTAGACGAGGACGACGCCTCCTCCGCCGCATAAGACCCTCCGCCGCCCATTCGACTACCCGTACCGCCCATCCGATTCTGTATTAAAAAACCCGCCAGGCTGTTGTAAAAATGGACATCAGCGCTACTATAGTTCCACTTGCACTTTGTCCCAGTGCAGTGTTTCCAGCCATTTTTATACTGGGGGTAATGATATGAAGGACATCACCATCAGCCGCAGGAGCCTTCTGGTCTCCGCCGGCCTGCTCGCGCTCGCCCCGCTCGCCGGATGCGGCGGCAACTCTGGCTCCGGCTCTGCTGCCGCCGGTTCCGACTACACCATCGGCGTTCTGCAGCTCACCGAGCACTCCGCACTCGATGCCGCCAACGACGGCTTTGTCAAGGCCATCAAGGAGAGCGGCCTTAAGGTCAAGATCGACCAGAAGAACGCCCAGAACGACCAGTCCACGTGTAAGTCCATTGCCGACAAGTTTGTGGGCGACAACGTCAACCTGATTTATGCCATCGCCACGCCCGCCGCGCAGGCTGCCGCCGGTGCCACGGCCGATATCCCCATCGTGGGCTGCGCCATCACCGACTACGCCGCCTCCGGCCTGGTCCAGGACAACGACAAGCCCGGCACCAACGTCACGGGCGCTTCCGACCTCACCCCGGTCGCCGAGCAGCTCGAGATGATGCAGAAGGTCCTGCCCGACGTTAAAAAGGTCGGCCTGCTCTACTGCACCGCCGAGTCCAACTCCGACGTCCAGATCAAGGCCGCCAAGAAGGAGCTCGACAAGCTGGGCCTCGAGTACACTGACTTCACCGTCTCGAGCTCCAACGAGATTCAGTCCGTCGTCGAGTCTGCCGTGGGCAAGGTCGACGCGCTGTACTCCCCCACCGACAACACCATCGCCGCGGGTGCCTCGCAGGTCGGCCAGATCTGCAAGGAAAACAAGCTTCCCTTCGTGACTGGCGAGGAGGGTATGTGCATGGCCGGCGGCCTGTTCACCCTCTCCATCAATTACGAGGATCTGGGCTACGCCGCGGGCGAGATGGCCGTCAAGATTCTGAAGGGCGAGGCCAAGCCCGAAGACATGCCTATCAAGCACCTCTCGAGCAAGGACCTGGTCGTCGTCAAGAACGACGAGATGGCCGAGGCCCTGGGCATCGACCTTTCCGCTCTGGACGCGTAATGCTATACGCGGCATGCGTCTAGAGCCCGTGCTCGCGCTTTAGCTGCGTTATTCAATATCTGAGCCACAGGGGCGGGCGCTGTAGACCGGCGTCCGCCCTGCTTGTTTCAGGTAAAACAAAACGTCTGTCCGCAGCTCTTCTATGCATTGTTACCGCTATTATGGTGAATCACGTGTCCACCCTATCCTAGGAGGTATGAAGCATGCTCATTGCATTGCAGGGCGCCGTTTCGCAGGGCGTCCTCTGGGGCATTATGGTGCTTGGCGTGTTTATCACGTTCCGCCTGCTCGACATTCCCGATATGACCTGCGACGGCAGCTTTGCCCTCGGCGGCTGCGTCTGCGCTGTGCTCATCGTCAATAACAACGTCGACCCGCTGCTCGCCGTGCTGGCCGGTATGTGCGCCGGCGCCATCGCGGGTGCCGTCACGGGCATTTTGACCACCGTCTTCGAGATTCCCGCGATCCTCGCCGGAATCCTCACCCAGATCAGCCTGTGGTCCATCAACCTGCGCATCATGGGCAAGTCCAATACGCCAATTCTTGCCAAGGGCACCGTGTTCTCCGCCGTCAGCAATATGACCGGTCTGCCGCAGTCCACCGTTGCCATCATCTTGGGCATCCTGCTCGCCGTGGCTATCGTTGCCATCCTGTATTGGTTCTTTGGCACCGAGATCGGCTCGGCGCTGCGAGCCACCGGCAACAACGAGTACATGATCCGCGCTCTGGGCGTCAACACCAACTCCACCAAGATGATCGCCCTCGTGCTCTCCAACGCCCTCATCGGCCTTTCGGGCGCGCTCATCTGCCAGAGCCAAAAGTATGCCGACATTGGTATGGGCACCGGTGCCATCGTTATCGGTCTTGCCGCCATTGTTATCGGCGAGGTGCTCGGCCGTCTGCTGCCCGGCGGCCTCACGCAGTTTAGCGTCCGTCTTGCCTCCGCCGTCTTTGGCTCCGTGGTGTACTTCCTTATCCGCGCCATCGTGCTGCAGTTGGGCATGGACGCCAACGACATGAAGCTGCTCTCCGCCGTAATTGTCGCTGTGGCCCTGTGCGTGCCCGTGGTTTGGGAGCGCTATAAGCTCCGCAGCTCCTACACGAAGGGAGATGAGGCAGATGCTTAAGCTCTCGCATGTCAAGAAGACCTTTAACAAGGGCACCGTCACCGAGAAGCGCGCGCTCACCGGCGTCGACCTCACCCTGAATGACGGCGACTTTGTAACCGTGATCGGCGGCAACGGCGCCGGCAAGTCCACCATGCTCAACGCCGTGGCAGGCACCTGGATGGTGGACAGCGGCTCCATCCTCATCGACGGAACCGACGTCACCCGCCTGCCGGAGCACAAGCGGGCCGCCTTCATCGGCCGCGTGTTCCAGGATCCCATGATGGGCACCGCCCCCACCATGCAGATCGAGGAAAACCTGGCTCTGGCCGCCCGCCGCGGAGAGCGCCGGGGCCTGGGCTGGGGCATCACC
>DBFAHJ010000043.1:0-8235 GCA_048227095.1 Collinsella aerofaciens
CTGACGGAGTTGATCTCCTCGCCCAAGAAGATGATGCGGTCGTTGAGCAGGCGCGAATAGATATCGTAGCTGCGCTCGCCGCGCGGCGTCTGCTCGATAACGTATGGCACGAGGGCGGAATCGAACTTAGCGATCATACGCATCTCCATTTCTCTCTTGCGGACCAATAATGGTTCTAGACAAACGTACGGTGCCCGCATGCTATGCATTGGCTGGCACCGTACGAAGCGACCGGATAACCGGTTTATAACTTTACCCCATCACGGGCGCACGCATGCGCTCGCGGGCAAGGTGGCGAGAATTACTCGGCGTCCTTGGCGGTCTCGTCGACCTCGGTCACCTTGGCGTTCTCGACCAGGTGGTCGACGGCCTTGGAGCGACGGATGGACTCGCGGACGGCAGGCATGCGGCCATCGGCGATGAACTCGGCCTTGGAAGCCTCGACGTCCTTGACGCCGGCCTTCTCGAACTCGGCGTTGATGTCGTCCTCGGTGACCTCGATCTTGAGCTCACGGGCGAGGGCGTCCAGAGCCAGGGACTCACGGGCAACGTCGTTGGCCTGCTTGTGCAGGTCGCCGATGAACTGCTCCATGGTCAGGCCGGAAGCGGGCAGCCAGGTGTCCAGGGTCATGCCGCGGGCAGCGAGGTTGGACAGGAAGTTCTGGCCAAGCTCCTCAAAGACGGACTGCTCGTAGTCGGCGTCCATCTCGTCGAGCTGCAGACGCTCGGCGAGAGCGGAGACGCAACGGTTCTCCTTCTCGGCCGGAAGGCGAGAAGCCTTGTCCTGCTCGATCTCGATCTTGATGGCGTCGCGCATAGCGTCGATGCTGTCGAAGCCAAAGTCGGACTTGACGAGCTCGTCGGTGAGCTCGGGGGTGATGCGGACCTTGATGCCCTTGACGGTGACCTCGACGGTGTGGGTCTCGGCCTCCTCGCCCTCCTCGACCTCGTCGGTCCAGGTGACGGTCTTGACGTCGTCAACGTTAGCGCCGATCAGAGCCTCGTTGAACTCGGCGGGGTTGCTGTCGCTACCGGCGATGAGCATGCGGCCCTCGGCGGCGAAGTTGTCGGCGTTCTCGACGGCCTTGAGGTCGACGGTCACATAGTCGTCAGCCTCGACGGCGCGACCCTCGACGTCCTCGAAGGTGGCACGGTAGTTGAGGAGCATCTCAACCTGGTTGTTGATCTCGGACTCGGTGACCTCCGCAGGGGGCATCTCGATCTCGACAGCGTCGAAGGAGGAGAGCTCGGCAGCGGGACGCAGGGAGAACTCGACGGTGTAGGTGTAGTCCTCATGATCCTTGGCGAGGTCGAGCTCCTTGTAGTCACCGTTCTTGGTGGGGACGATGTCCAGCTCGTTGAGGACGGCGGGCTCGTTGGCGGCGATCAGGTCGTTGGTGGCCTGAGCGAGGGTAGCCTCGGCGCCAAGAGCGGAGTCGATGACCGGACGGGGGGCCTTACCGGCGCGGAAGCCCGGGAAGCGGTACTTCTTGGCGGTGTCCTTGTAGGCCTTCTTGATCGCGGCGTCGACGTCGGCGGCCGGGATGGTGACCGTAGCGGTGAGCTTGGCGTCCTTGACGTCAGAAGCGGTGATGTTCAACACGTTCCTCCTCATACTGCCCAGCTTATCTGAGGTGCTGGTACCTTTATGCAACAAGCGTCGCGAGGGCATAAGCCGACGCGGGTGCGTTGGTGCGGGCGAAAGGACTCGAACCTTCACGGGAATCCCACCAGAACCTAAATCTGGCGCGTCTACCAATTCCGCCACGCCCGCATGAGCGCACAGATTAGGAATGATAGCAGATACGAACGGCAAGCGCACGCACACGTTTTACAGGCTCACGACCTCACCACGAGTGCAAGCCAATAGAGCACGCCACCCCATCTCATAAGTTGCGGTGGAATAGGGACTGTTTGGGGCTCCAGTCCTCCAAAACAGGAACTATTCCACCGCAACTTCGGTGCGACTCGGCAGTCTGGCGGTGCTGGCCATGCGCCGGAAAGCGTGTCCCAGCTTGGGGCCTCGGAATGGGATGCGGCTTCCGCTATAGCCATCAACCGGAAACTGCAACCCGTTTTGAGCCCCTATTCCGGGATGCACTTTCCGCCGAGGGCCTCAAACGGAAACTGCAGCCCACAATTCGGTCGAAAAGTGGGCTGCAGTTTCCCCGGGCTAGGCAAAGAGCGGCGGATGCGTCGCCTCGTCTACTCCCCCAGCAGGGCCTTCTCGGGCGTGATCGGCAGCGAACGAACCTGGTGGCCGGTGGCGTGTGCGACGGCCGAGGCGACGGCGGCGAGCGGCGTGTTGATGACGACCTCGCCGATCGACTTGGCGCCAAACGGGCCCGTCGGCTCGTAGCTCGGCTCAAAGGCCACGCGAATACTGCCGATATCCAGGCGCGTGGGCAGCTTGTAGCTCATAAAGTTACCGGTGCGCAGGCGGCCGCGGTCGTCGTGCTCGACGATCTCGTAGAGCGCGTGACCGATACCCTGGGCAATGCCGCCCTCGGCCTGGACGCGCGCGAGCGCCTCATTGATCACAGTGCCGCAGTCCACAGCCGCCGCATAGTCCACCACAGTCACCTTGCCGGTAGCCTTGTCGACCTCGACCTCGGCAATGCCGGCCATAAAAGGCGGAGGCGAAACGGGCAGGCAGGCAGAGGCATGCGAGGTGAGCGCGTCGCCGCCCGCGATGTTCTTGACGCACAGGTTGGCAAAGTCGCGCAGCGTGAGATAGCGGTTCTGCTCGCGCGCGGCACGCTCGTCGGACAGGCGCACGTACTGGCCATCGAAGACCACGTCGGCGGCGTCCACGTCCCACATCTGGGCAGCCTTGGCGCAAATCTTCTCACGCAGCTCGGTTGCGGCGTTCTTGGCGGCAAGGCCCGTCACGTACGTGCCCGAGCTCGCGTACGAGCCGGCATCGAACGGCGAAACGTCGGTGTCCACGCCGCGCACCACGATCAGCGAGCTCTCAACGCCCAGCTCCTCGGCGGCAATCTGCGCCAGGATCGTGTCGACGCCCATGCCGTTATCGGTGGCGCCGGTGCCGATGGTAATGAAGCCGTCCTCTTCCAGGCGCATGTCGATGCCGGCGATATCCACGTTGGAAATGCCCGAGCCCTGCATGGTGAGCGCGCAGCCCAGAGCACGCACGCGATCGCCCAGGTCGATGGCTAGCGGCTTGTCGCGCCAACCGATCATGTCCATCGCGCGCAGCAGGCAGCGGTCGAGCGCGCAGGCGTTGAGCTTCTCGTTGTAGTACTGCGGCATGATCTCGCCCTCGCGCACGATGTTCTTAAGGCGCAGGTCGGCGGGGTCCATGTGCAGCATATCGGCGAGCTCGTTGACGGCGCTCTCCACGGCAAACTGGCCCTGGGTGGCACCGTAGCCGCGATACGCGCCGCCGCGGTTGGTATTGGTGTAGACGGCGTCCCAGCTAAAGCGGCTCGCCTTCACGTGGTTGTAGATGGGCAAGCTCTTGTGGCCCGAAAGACCGATCGTCGTGGTAGCATGCTCGCCATACGCGCCGGCGTTGGACAGCGTGTGCAGATCGATGGCCGTGATGGTACCGTCGTTCATGGCGCCCAGCTTAACGGTCATCTGCATCTGGTGGCGCGAGTTGCCCGCAGTGATGGTCTCCTCACGGGTGTAGCAGCAGTAACTCGGACGACCGGTCTGCTGGGTCACAAACGCAACAAAGATCTCGCAGCAGCCCGTCTGCTTGGAGCCAAAGCCGCCGCCGATGCGCGGCTTAATGACCTGCACCTGCGACTGCGGGATATCGAGCGACTGCGCGACCATGCGGCGCACGTGGAAGGGCACCTGCGTAGAGGTGGTCACCGAGATGCGCCCGAACGCGTCGGTCGTCGCGAAGGCGCGGAAGGTTTCCATGGGCGCGGTCTGCGTGGCCTGGCTGGTGTAGGTGCGGGTAAAGACGATGTCGCTCTGGGCGAAGGCCTCGTCCAAGTCGCCAAAGTCGCTCGTGCCGCTGCATACCAAGTTGCGCGGGACGTCGCCGCCCTGCGGGAACATAAAGGTCACGTCGCCCTCGGGGTGGACCACGATGTCGTTATCGAGCGCCTTGGTAAAGTCGAGCAGCGGCTCAAGCACCTCATAGTCGACCTTAATGAGTTTGAGCGCCTTGTCGGCAGCCTCCTCAGTCTCGGCGGCGACGATCGCCACCTCCTCGTTTTGGTAGCGTACGAGGTTCTCAAGGATCAGGCGGTCGTAGGGACTCGGCTGCGGATAGCTCTGGCCAGCGATGGTAAAGCGGCGCTTGGGCACGTCCTCGTAGGTGTAGACGCCCACCACGCCAGGCACCTTCAGGGCGCGCGACGTGTCGATGGAGCGGATCTTGGCGCGGGCATACGGGCTGCGCTTGAGCTTAACGATGAGCGCGCCGGCGGGCACCATGTCGCCCGTGTAGACAGGACGGCCCTCGAGCAAGGCCTTCGAATCCTTCTTGGGCTGCTTGTGGGTGATCTGCTTGTAGGAGACACCGTCACAGCTGGTGTCGTTGACCGGCAGCTCGGGCATCTCAAAGCCAACCTGCACGCCGGACTCGTTGAGGAAGCGCACGATAGCGCGCAGCTGGCTCTCGTAGCCGCTGCAGCGGCAGAGATTGCCGGCGAGCTGGCGCGAGAGCTCCTCGCGCGTGGCAACGAGGCTCGGGTCCTCCTTGGCGGCGCGGGCAAGCGCCAGCACGTTCATGATGAGGCCGGGGGCGCAAAAACCGCACTGCTCAGCGCCTTCGGCAGCCATCGCACGGGCGAGCGCCTCGGACTCGGCCTTGAGGCCCTCGAGCGTGGTGATGGTGTGGCCCTCGACACGCGCGGCGGGAACCGAGCAGCTCAGCACCGGGTCGCCGTCGAGCCACACCGTGCACAGGCCACAGTTGGTGGTCTCGCAGGCGCAGCGCACCGACGCGCAGCCCTGCTCACGCAGCAGCGCAAAGAGCATGGTGTCGGGGGCAATCTGAACCTTGACCTTACGGCCGTTGAGCGTAAAGGAAAGATCGATGAGTTTGGCAGCCATTAGCGCACCTCGCTAGAATCGACGCCGGGCACGCGGCGGCAGGAATACTCGTCCGTGGCAAACTTAGGAATCTGCACGCCCTCGAACTCGCGGGCAAGCGCGGCCGAAAGCTCGATGCCGGCGGCGCGGCGCACGGCCTGAATCGCTAGCGGAGCCGAGATGCGGCGGCGGTAGTCGGCCGAGCCCCACATGTTGGTGCCGTAGCTCAGGGCACGCACGGATGCGGCCAAGGCGCGCAGCTCGTCCTCGGAAGGCTGCTCGTTCACCAGACCGCACGCCTCGCCCTGCAGCAGGGTCGCGCGCAGCGGGCGAGCACCCACGGTGACGTGCCAGGTGTTGTCCCACCAGGCGGCGGTGACGTTGAGCGAGGGGAAGTCGGTCGCAGCCTTGCGCACGGCCTCGTAGCTCGCACGGTAGTCGTGTTTAACGACCACGATGTGCTCGATCACGTCGCGCACGTAACCCATGTCGACGAACTCGGCGAGCGGCACGCGGCCGGCGCCCGTCAGCTCAACATAGGAATCGAGCGCCAAAAAGGCCGAGAGCACGTCCGAGAAGCCAAAGCGACCGTAGATGCTGCCGCCCACCGTGGCGGTGTTACGCAGCTGCACGCCCACGATATCGTGAACGGCGAACTCAAAGACATGGTTGACGAGCACGTTGAGCTCGGCATGGCGCTCGAGCTGGCGCAGGGTGCACATGGCACCGATGCGAAACTCGGTCTCGGTCTCCTCGATCTGATCGAGCCCGCAGGCCGAAAGGTCAATCGCCGTCGCCACGCGACGCGAACCCAGGCGCATCCAAATGCCACCGCCCACAATCTTGTTGTTGCGGTTCTTCTGCAAGAGCTCATAGGCTTCGGCCGCGTTTCCAACACGGACGTAGGTACCGAACTTGAGCACGTTCTCCCCCATCTCTCCACTTGTCCAGTACTTTTAAGTGTACCAAACGAGGGGCCGCACACCGTTTTAGGACAAAATCCACCCACCCATCCATAACTTGCGGTGATATACGGACTGATTAGCCGTTCTGGGACGCTTAACAGTCCGTATATCACCGCAAGTTATGAGGAGTCCTCCGGGATAGAAAAGGCTCCCAGCCGGAATGGCTGGGAGCCTCATCACATGCTATATCGAGCGAAGATTTAGCAGACGCCCTGGGCGAGCATGGCGTCGGCGACCTTCAGGAAGCCAGCGATGTTGGCGCCCATGACAAAGTTGCCCTCCTGGCCATACTCCTTGGCGGTGTCGTCCACGTTGTGGAACATGCCACGCATGAGCTGCTCGAGCTTGCCGTCGACCTCCTCGAAGGTCCAGGACAGGTGCTCAGCGTTCTGGCTCATCTCAAGGCCGGACACGAGCACGCCACCGGCGTTAGCAGCCTTACCGGGCATAAAGGCGACGCCGTTCTCCTGGAAGTAGGTCGTGGCCTCGATGGTCGTGGGCATGTTCGCGCCCTCGCCGACCACCTTGCAGCCGTTGGCGACGAGCGCCTGGGCGTCCTCGAGCAGCAGCGTGTTCTCGCGAGCGCAGGGCAGCGCGATGTCGCAGGGCAGCTGCCACACGCCGCGGCCGTCGCCCTCGTGCCACACGGCGTTGGGCTTCTCGTCAACGTACATAGCGAGCGTGACACCCTTGTCGTGGCCGGAGCGCTTCTTGTTGTAGACATGCTCGAGCACGGTGTAGTCGATGCCGTCGGGATCCTCGACCCAGCCATGGGTGTCGGAGCAGGCCAGCACCTTGCCGCCGAGCTGGGAGACCTTCTGGACCGCGTAGATGGCGACGTTACCGGAGCCGTGAACGACGACGTTCTTGCCCTCGAAGGAGTCGCCGCGGCTCTTGAGGTACTCGTCCACAAAGTAGGCCAGACCGTAACCGGTGGCCTCGGTACGGGCGAGCGAGCCGCCAAAGGAGAGGCCCTTGCCGGTAAGGACGCCGGTCCACTCGTTGGTCAGGCGCTTGTACTGACCGAACAGGTAGGCAACCTCGCGGCCGCCAACGCCCAGGTCGCCGGCGGGAACGTCGGTGTTGGGGCCAATGTGGCGATAGAGCTCGGTCATGAAGGACTGGCAGAAGTGCATGATCTCGTTGTTGGACTTGCCCTTGGGGTCAAAGTCGGAGCCGCCCTTGCCGCCGCCCATGGGAAGGGTGGTCAGGCTGTTCTTGAGGATTTGCTCCAGGCCCAGGAACTTGAGCATACCCAGAGTGACCGTCGGGTTAAAGCGCAGGCCGCCCTTGTAGGGTCCAATGGCAGAGTTGAACTCGACGCGGTAACCGCGGTTGACCTGAACCTTGCCCTGGTCGTCGACCCAAGGGACACGGAACATGACGATCCGCTCGGGCTCGACGAGGCGCTCAAGCAGGGCGGCCTCCTCGTACTCGGGATGGGCGTCGAGCGCCGGCTGGATGGTGCCGAGAATCTCGGTCGCGGCCTGGATGAACTCAGGCTGCTCGGGATAGCGGGCCTTGAGCTCTTCGAGAACTTTCTGCGTGTAGCTCATGCTTCCTCCAATTGATGGAAAAGAAAAGTGTCGTTCGAGGCGCCCCATGCGCCGCGAGCTTTATCGAGTATGGATAATATCGCACTGTTGCAGCGAAGTTTCGCATAAGCCGACGAGCAGATGTTTCGTTTTGATTACGATGCAGGTAGAAGCGTTTTTGAGTGCCCAACGCGCAAATCGCGTGTTTCGAAGCTGTTTCGTCCACATGTTCCAAACCACCACATTGGGCACCTTTGTGGTGGTGTTGGTGGTTAGAGGACGAGCTGATGGTAGTCGGCAGGGGTTATGCGGCCCTCGGTGGCGGCGCGGAAGGCGGCGAGCGCATCGCCCGAGAACGGCATGGCCCAGCACAGGCCGCAACCTGCGGTAATGGAGCCGGGCAAAGGCATAATGCGCCCGGGCACGCCGGCATCCAGGCAAAGCTGCTCGCACTCCATCACATCGAAGGTGCTGTCGAACGAAACGATAATCTTGCGCTCGTGGTCGAGGGCATCACCGGACGGGCCTTCGCGATGTGCCTCGCGATACGCCGCGGCGTCCGCTTCCTCTTCCGCAGTATGTCCACAGCCACCGCAGCCGCAGGTACAGGGCTCGGAACCATCGCAAGTGCAAGGCTCTCCCGTGTCGGGACAAATATCGTGAGACATGGCAACTCCAATCGTCTAGGCGAGTAACTCGGCCGCCGCAAACTCCTCGGG
>DBFAHJ010000044.1:0-2702 GCA_048227095.1 Collinsella aerofaciens
ACCAGATGCGCGAGCGAATCCTCGGTAAAGACCGCAAAGCCAAAGCTCGAGATAAGCTCGGGCAGGGCATGGTTGATCTCGGGGTCGTTATGGTAGGGACGACCGGCGAGCACGATGCCGTGACCGCCGTGGTCCTCGACCCACTTAAGAGCCTCCTCGCCCATAGTCTGGATGTCCTCGTGGAAACGCGCATCGGCCTCAAAGGCAGCGTTGACAGCGGCATCGACCTCGGAGCGCGTGATCTTGGGCCCACGCACGCGGCCGCGACCAGCTTGCGCATCGGCCACACGGTCGACGGCGAGCACCTGGTACAGACGGCGCTTGAGTTCGGTCTTGTCGTGATAGGGCACAAACGGGTACAGGAACTCGATGTTCTGCTCGCGAATCTCGTCAATATTGAGCGCCAACGCCGTGGGGTAGCTCATGACGATGGGGCAGTTGTAACAGTTGCCGGCGGTCGGATCCTCCTTGCGCTCCCAGCGCACGCACGGCATCCAGATGAAGTCGACGTCACGGTCGATAAGGTTCATCACGTGGCCGTGGCTCATCTTGGCCGGATAGCACACGCTCTCGGACGGCATGGACTCGATGCCCGCCTGGTAGGTCTTCTTGCTCGACTGGTCGGACAGCTGCACGCTAAAGCCCAGGCGCGTAAAGAACGCATGCCAGAAGGGGTAGTTCTCGTACATGTTGAGTGCACGCGGGATACCCACGGTGCCGCGCGGGGCCTCGTCGGGACTCAGCACCTCGCGGTTAAAGAGCAGCTCGTTTTTCTTTTTGAAGAGGTTGGGGGCCTCGGTCTTCTGCTTTTTGTGGCCGGCGCCCTTCTCGCAGCGGTTGCCGGTGATAAAGCGCCTGCCGCCGCCAAAGTCGTTGACGGTAAGCTGGCAGTTGTTAGAGCAACGACCGCAGCGGACGTGTTTTTGCGTCACGGTGAGGTGCGCGATGTCCTCGGCCGAGAGGATGGTCGAGGTGCCGTCGGCACCGGCGCGATCGCGGGCGAGCAGGGCCGCACCGTAGGCGCCCATGCAGCCGGCGATGTCGGGGCGCACGGCGTGAACGCCGGTAAGCTGCTCAAACGCACGCAGCGTGGCGTCGGACATAAAAGTGCCGCCCTGAACGATCACCTGGCTGCCGATCTCTTTGGGGTCGCGCAGCTTAATGACCTTGAACAGAGCGTTCTTGATGACGGAATAGGACAGGCCGGCCGCGATGTCGCCCACCGTGGCGCCCTCCTTTTGCGCCTGCTTGACGCGCGAGTTCATAAAAACCGTGCAGCGACTGCCCAGGTCGACCGGGGCCTTGGCATGGATGGCGGCATCGGCGAACGCGCGCACGTCCATGTTCATAGAGACGGCGAAGCTCTCGATAAAGCTGCCGCAGCCCGACGAGCAGGCCTCGTTGAGCATGATGTGCTCGATGACGCCGTCCTTCACGCGCAGGCACTTCATGTCCTGGCCGCCAATGTCCAGAATGAACTCGACGCCGGGCAGGAATGCCTTGGCGCCGCGCAGGTGCGCGACGGTCTCGATCTCGCCGGAGTCGGCCTTGAGGGCCTCGATGAGCAGCGCCTCGCCGTAGCCCGTGGTAGTCACGTGGCCGATGGTGCAGCCGGCGGGGATGTGGTTGTAGAAATCGGCCATGATGACCTTGGCCGTGCCCAGGATGTCACCGTTGTTGTTGCCATACCAGGTGTGCAGCAGCTGACCGTCCTCGCCCACGAGCGCGGCCTTCATGGTGGTGGAGCCGGCGTCGATGCCAATGAACACGCGGCCGGTGTAGCCCTCGAGCTTGCCCTTGGGGACGACCTCGGTGTCGTGGCGACCCTTGAACTCGGCAAAGTCCTCATCGGTGGCAAAGAGCGGATCCAGACGCTCGACCTCGGCACCCTGCGTGTCACCCAGGGCATCGATGGCCTCGATGAGCTGCGGGAACGTGCTGAGCTTGTTGGACTCATGCGCCATGGCGGCGCCGCTCGCCACAAACAGGTGGGCGTTTTGGGGCACGATACGGTGCTCCTCGTCCAGGTTGAGCGTGAAGTAGAAGCGGTGGCGCAGCTCGGAGAGGTACTGCAGCGGGCCGCCCAGGAAGGCGACGTTGCCGCGGATGGGACGGCCGCACGCCAGGCCCGAGATGGTCTGGGTCACGACAGCCTGGAAGATGGAGGCGGCCACGTCCTCGGGGCGGGCACCCTCGTTGAGCAGCGGCTGGACGTCGGTCTTGGCAAAGACGCCGCAGCGGCTGGCGATGGGATAGATGGTGGTGGCGTTGGCCGCGAGCTCGTTGAGGCCGCTGGCGTCGGTGTGCAGCAGAGTGGCCATCTGGTCGATGAACGCGCCCGTGCCGCCGGCGCAGGTGCCGTTCATGCGCTGCTCGATGCCGTTGTCGAAGTAGATGATCTTGGCGTCCTCGCCGCCCAGCTCGATGGCGACATCGGTGGCCGGGATGAGGGTCTCGACGGCGCGTTTGCTGGCGATGACCTCCTGGACAAACTCCAGGTCGAGCCACTGGGACAGCAGCAGGCCGCCCGAACCGGTGATGGCGCAGGTCATTTGGGCAGCCGGCAGCACGGTCGCAGCGCCCTCGAACAGGTCGCGGGCGCAGGCACGGACGTCGGTGTGGTGGCGCTGGTACTTGGCGTAGACGATCTGGTTGTCGTCGTTGAGCACGGCAAGTTTAACGGTGGTGGAGCCCACGTCGAT
>DBFAHJ010000045.1:0-5147 GCA_048227095.1 Collinsella aerofaciens
CCCTGCTCATGCTCAGGTGCGGCGACTGCCAGCCCCAGCTCCCGGGTCGCCCGGTGAAGGCGAGGAAGAAGGGCGTGAAGGGAGCGAAGAGCGTTGCTGCCTAGGCTAGCCCCTTGTCACACAAACTACCGAAGCCTCCAAATAAGTCTCCCCGTCCCAAAAAGACTGGTCTTAGGTGTGGTCGCGCCAGCCGAGAACGCGCTGCTTCATGCCTTCGATGTCGAGCACGCCTTCGGCAAAGCCTTTGCGCACGAGCTCTTCTGGAACGAATTCGTCGTACCGATCAAAGTAAGGCACCTCGCCGGGATAGACGAGGTCGATGGGGTCGAAGTCTTTCTCGGCTTCGGCGGCGAGCACTTCAAAGAACGTCTCCTCGTCGGCCTTCATCTTGAACTGCATAAAGTACGGACGTGACGGGTCGAGTCCGCGAAGGCCCAGCTCCGCGGCACACTTAATCTTGAGCATGCGCTCGAGTGCCAAAAAGGCGTAGCTGCCCAACCAGGGGAAGAGCACCCAGGTGTCGCCACCCAGGTTGATGAGCGGCTTAGTTCCCGCGCCCGAAATCTCGGCGGTATGACGAGCCTGCGCCAAGCGAGCCCGTGCGTTATCCATGAGGTACGGATATGTCGCGTGCTCGTTGAGCGTCTTGCGCATGCGCTCGAGTACGTGTGTATTGATGTCACCGGGGCAGTCGCCAAAGTAGGCCGGCACACGACCCTTGACCTGCGTGGCAAAGACGGTGTGGCGCTTCCAGTCCACTTCCTCGACAATCCAGCAGTGTCCGGCGATGGCGATGCGCTCACCGGGCGGTGGCGGGTTGACGATCGTGCCCAATTCGGCCGACTCGCTACGAACGGTGAACTCCTCGTTTTCCTGGAATACGGCGTAGAACTTAAAGTTGTTGATGATGCGCTCGCCCGCGAGACCCACGATGAGTCCGCCGCCCTCGGTGACCTGGATATGGTCGATCTTAATGAGGTGACGCAGCAATACGCGATAGTCATCGGCCGAGATGCGATGGAAATAGCTGAGTGTGAGCACGCGCTGGGCAAGCTCTGCTGGCGTGAGCTCGCCGGTGCTGGCAAGCGTCGACATAGTCTGGTGGTAGAGTAGACTGTAGGGGAGTCGATCGAGCTCGGGCGGCTCGACCCACTTTTCCTCGCGATAGAGTTGTACGAGCGCAATGCCCTGCAGGAGCTTCCACGGAATGGTCTCGGGCATCATCGTGCGCGGCTCGGGCTCTTCCTCGCGCATGACAAACCACATTTCGGGCGGAAGGTCGCGGCGTCCCGTGCGGCCCATTCGCTGCAAAAAGGAACTGACGGTAAACGGCGCGTCGATCTGGAAGGCACGCTCCAGACGGCCGATATCGATGCCAAGCTCAAGCGTAGAGGTGGTGACGGTCGTCTGTGCCTGCTCCTCATCGCGCATGAGTTCCTCGGCCGTCTCGCGCAACGATGCCGAAAGATTGCCGTGATGAATGAGGAAACGGTCGGGCTCGTGCCGGTTCTCGCAGTAGCTACGCAGCATGGAGCACACGGCCTCTGCCTCCTCGCGCGAGTTGGCAAAGACCAGGCACTTGCGGCCGCGCGTATGCTCAAAGATATAGCCCATACCGGGGTCGGCGTTGTCGGGCGCCGTGTCGGTGGGGTTGAGAAGCGCCTGCTCGGTCGCTCGTGGGATGTCGACTTCGCCCTCGGGGGCCGAGGAAGTGCAACGGTCTTTGGGAGCGGCCTTGCCCCGTGCCCGCTCACGACGTTGACGGCGCTCCTCTTGTGTGAGCTGTCCGCTGTGACGCATGTCTTGGGCGCCGGCGGGCAGTGCCGCGGGTTCCGCTGCCTCAATGCGCTCGCATGCAAGCACTTCGGCCTCTTGAGGACCCATGCTCTCGAATCCTCGCTGCTGTGCCTGGGGACCCGAGTTGTAGAAGTGCTCCATGGAGATACGCCACACGCGACGCGGTTCCTCAAAACGGGGGATAACGCAGTCGCGTCCCGTTCCCTGCGAGAGAAAGGCACCCGTGCGCTCGGGGTCGCCGATGGTGGCCGAAAGGCCAATGCGGCGGGGCTGCACGCCCGCCATGCGCGAGAGGCGCTCGATAAGGCAGAGCGTCTGACCGCCGCGGTCGCCGCGCATGAGCGAATGAACCTCGTCGATAACCACATAGCGCAGGTCGCAAAACATACGAGGGATTGCCATGTGCTTATGGATCAGGAGCGCCTCGAGCGACTCGGGCGTAATCTGCAAGATACCGCTCGGTTTTTTGATGAGCTTAGCCTTGTGCGACTGCGAGACATCGCCATGCCAGTGCCAGACAGGGATATCGGCCTCTTCGCACAGGTCGTTGAGGCGGACGAACTGATCATTGATGAGTGCCTTGAGGGGGCCGATGTAGAGGGCGCCAACGCTTGCGGGCGGGTTCTCCCAAAACTCGGTCAGGATGGGAAAGAAGGCTGCCTCGGTTTTGCCGGAAGCCGTGGATGCCGTCAGGAGCACATTGTCCTGAGTGTTAAAGATGGCATCAGCTGCTGCAACCTGGATGGAGCGTAGACTCTCCCAATCGTGGGAGTAGATGAAGTCTTGGATAAACGGGGCGTAGCGGTCAAAGGCGTTCACGAGGCCTCCTTTCAAAAACGAATCTCTCAACGCGGTGGGCAGTGGCTTGCTGCATTAATGCCTCGACGTTTGCCCAGATAAAACCTGCCAAAATAAACCTGTCCCTTTTTGGCAGGTTAGATGGTGAATTCGGCGAAGTTACGGTCGCCGCCTGCGGTATCGGTGTCGCCTGTTGCGGTTGCTGGCGCCAGCGCGTCACCGCCGACGCTTTGCAGCAGCTCGGCTACGTTGGCGTCGGGGTTCTGGCATAGGATGTCGAGCAGCTCGATAAAGTCACGAATAACTTCACGCGGCGTCAGATGCGTATCGGCTCCCACACGACCGAACTCGATCTTGAGGAAGTCCACCAAGTCGTTCTCGGTAAGCGTGGGCGTCCAGCCAAAGTAGCCGGCGTGAATTTGCATGAGTTTTTCGATCAGCACCAGCAGCTCCTCATAGGTGAGTGGCTGCAGGCGGATGATGGGTGCGAGCATGTCCTTAAGGTCCTCGCGCGCAAAGCGACCCTGAGCGAGTCGGCTGCGCAGAGCCTCGTAGGAGAACACGCCGCGGCGGCGGTCTTCGATGGAGGTTGGAGTGCCGCCCATGATCATGCCCAGGTACTGCGCCTTGCCCTGGAGCGTGTCGTTGTACATGGTCAGGATCTTCTCGTAGTTATATTGGCGCGTAATCGCGTTGGGAATCTTGTACAGATTCACGAGCTCGTCGATGAGCACCAGCATGCCCTTGTAGCCGCTGCAGACCAAAAAGCGCGCAATGAGCTTAACGTAGTCGTACCAGTCGTCATCGCTGATGATGGTCGAGGAGCCCAGTTCGGCGCGAGCCTCGCTCTTGGTGCGGTATTCGCCGCGGATCCATTTGGTCACGCGGCTCATGGTCTCTTCGTCGCCCTCGGATACGGCCGTGCGATAGCGGCGGAGCATGCGGGTGAAGTCAAAGCCGTGGACCATCTCCTCGAGCGGGGCCAGTTGGGTATTGACGACCGACTCGTCGACGTCGGCACACGAGGCGACCCAGCGATCCAGAATAAGGCTGAGCGCACCGCCCTCGGGGCGCGTCTTGGTCGATATGTTGCGGATGAGCTCGCGGTAGGTGGCAAGGCCCTGCCCCTGACCGCCTTGCAGGCGGCGCTCGGGCGACAGGTCGGCATCAGCGACGACGAATCCCTCGCCCATGGCGTGCGTGCGGATGGTCTGGAGCAAAAAGCTCTTGCCGGCGCCGTAACGACCGACCAGAAAGCGGAAGCTCGCGCCACCGTCGGCGATGAGACTCAGATCGGTGAGCAGGGCGCGGATCTCGACCTCGCGCCCTACGGTGATGTAGGGAAGGCCGATGCGCGGGACCACGCCGCCCTTGAGTGAGTTGAGAATGACGGCGGCGACGCGCTTGGGCACGCGGGGTGCTGCGGATGCGGTATCACTCATGGTCTAGGTATCCTCTCACGTCTGCTTCGTAATCCTCGATAATTTGCGGTCCTGCCGCGCCGAATTCGATAATGGTGTCTCCCACCAGGTCAAAGAGCGCCTCGTTGATGCTGTCGACGAGCATGTCCTCGCTCTGCCCCGATTGCACTACCGCCGATTCCGCCTGTACTGCGTTGTGCTCGAGCAGCGCGCGGAGATAGGCGTCTGCGGCAGGCGTGAGTTCGTTCGTGGCGTCAGCGGGCGCAACAGCTGCGAACGCGGGCGTCGGCGCGAGAAGCGGTGCCACGACACCAAACTGTTCGGTGGATATGGTTGGCTCGTCGGTCTCGTCCTGCCGAATGGGTGCCGCGACCGCCTCGACAATCGCGTCGGCTACGGGCTCGGCTTCCGGTTGCCCTGAGTTCGCTGTCTCGACTTCCACGGGCGCGCTGTCCTCGCGCTCTTCATCGATTAAAAGCGCTTCGCGCGTTTGCGCAGCGGCGCTCCGAATGTGCCCCAGCTGAGTCAGGTCGATATCGATCTTGACGGGCTGGTGTGCGGCGTCCCACGAAAGCCATGCCACAATCTCGTCATCGATAATCTTGGCCAGATATTTGGGGACCTTTTCTTCCTTAAGGGGATGGGCGGGGTCCAGCGCCAGGCGCAGGCGTTGGTCGCAGGCGCGCATCATTTCACCGAGCTTGTTGCTCTTTTGCCTACTACCGTGGATACGCATACATTCCCAAAAGCCGTTTTGGCAACGGTAGATATGGATAGGATCCAAGCGGTATTCGCAGTCCTCGTGGCGCTCGGGCGCAAAGAATACGGCCGAGGCAAACATGGTGTAGGGCATGGCCGTCTCCTCCCCAAATAAACTCGCCACGATGCCGGTCTTTCGGTGCGTGTCATAGTAGCGCGCCATGCGGACATACACGGCGCATGCTACGTGGCGCAGATCGCGATGGTGGCTGCGATCGAGCCGCGAGTTATTTAGGTTGTACGTGGAGAGGGCGTTGATGGCGGCCATGAGTCGCTCCTCGCGCACCTCATCGGGCGGAAGGGGGAGCGTGGGCTCGGAGGTTTTGCGACGCTTAGGGGTCTGGCCGGACGGTGCCGGTGCTGGTACAAGGT
>DBFAHJ010000046.1:0-20309 GCA_048227095.1 Collinsella aerofaciens
CAAGGGCGAGGCGTCGCCCGCCTACGCCAAGGCGAAGGCCGCGATGGATGCCGGCACCGAGTTCTCGATGAAGCTCACCGATGGCAAGACGCTGACTTACCGCATTATCGGCATCAATCATGATGACCCTGCAGGCGGATCTGAACTGCCTCCCATTTCTTGGACATGAGAAATGGGAGGCTTTCTTTATGCGCGTTGATTTGAGGGTGAAGCATGATGTCGAGGCCAGGAAGGCGGCCATAGGGCTCTTCGAGCTCGGACGCGGGTATAAATCTGCCGCGATTGCCCTTTCGCTTCCCGCGGAAGCCGTGAGAAGATGGCAGGAGATATACCGCGCATTCGGGAGCGAGGTGCTGCTGCGCATGGACGGAAAGCAGGGCAGGTACACATACGAGCAGAAGGTCGCCGCCGCCTCCGCCGCCGTGACGGCTACCTCGGACAAGCTGTTCCTGCTCAGCTACTCTGAGATCGCCCCCCACCTCCTATTGGGCATCCTATCCCTGGACTTCCTCCGAGGGCACCCAGTACGAGGCCTTCAAAGGCAAGGTGACGGAGAACTATAATCCCAACTCTGCCATTGCCATTGGCAGCGGTTGGTGGGAGCGTTCGGTGTTTCCGAACGCCTCGAAGGGCTTCCTCCATGTCGACAGCAGCGGCAATCCGTCGGACAGCAACTCCGCGCCGGGCTGGTTTTGCGTCTCCCCCGCCTGGTGCTTCTAGCTTGTCTAGCGCAAAGCCCGCGTTACCCCGCGCGTGCTTTCTTTTGGCGACCGAACGAACGGCTTCAGGTTCATGGCACGGGTAGTCGGATTGAAGAGAAATGGGGTCATACAGCGGCTCTCAGAGCGCCTGCCGCACTCCCCCGCCATTACCTCTGCTGCGTCCTCGTATAGAGTCCATCCTGCTTGGTGTTTCGAGTTCGGGGCGTATACGGTGGGTGGATAATGGATTCACTTCGATGACGGCGTTTACGGGAGCGACCATGGCGATGCGCGAGATCGCGGTCAAGTTCGATGAGGGCGAAATGGCCTTGATTCAGGGCCATGCGGACGCCACGGGCATGACCTTTTCCGAGTTCGTGAGAAGGGCCGCGTTCGAGAAGGCTGAGGACATGGCGGACATCGAGGCCTACAACGAGGCTTTGGACGGGGACGGCGGCACTCGCTACCCGATGGAAGAGGTCGTGCGCATGGCGGTGGAGGCTGAGTGATTGTCCACACGCGTTGTCTGTCTCGGCTCTAAAGGCTTCTCTTGGGCGGGGTTCGGCTTATAGCCGGGTCCCGCTTTTTTGCGGCTTTCAGTTGTCTTTCTGAAGGTATGAAATGGCTGCCTCGATATGAATACGGTCGGCATTCGAAGCGGACGTTATAGCCGCGCTAATAGCGCATGACTTTCTCCCCTGCCGTCATCGTTGCCGCAGCGTCAAGACCGTTGCAAATACTTGGAATAGCCCTACGCTCGGCTCGTATTGCAAACCCCGAGTGAAGGGAGCCGTATATGCATGCAGCGGCAATTAACCTTCGGGGGGGGGTCGCTCCTGAAACGACCCGCTTCCGAAGGCAATCAATTATCGAGTACGTCCTGATCATTGCCGTCATCGGCCTGGTCATCGTGTTCGCGGGACCCGGCGTGGCCGGAGCCATCCGAAACCAGTCCAACCTGGTCGGCAACACGGTGAACAATGGGACGGTCGGCGGCGTCGAGGGAGGCGCGTCCGGTGGCGGCTCCGCAGGCGCCGATTCCGCGGCCGTCTAGGTGGCCATCGCCAAGGACGCGAAGGACTGGACCCTCGACGAGCAGGAGGCGGTTGCCAAAGACATTGCCAAGAACGGTACATCGTCTATCGCCTACGCCAAGGCCAAGGCCGCCATGGATGCCGGCACCAAGTTCTCGATGAAGCTGACCAATGGCAAGACGCTCGAGTACCGTATCATCGGCATCAACCACGACGACTTGGCCGATGGTAGCGGCATGGCAGGCTTGACGTTCGAGGCGACCAACTCTGCCTTGGGTAGCCAGAGAATGAACGCTACGGACACCAATGCCGGTGGTTGGGATAAGTCCGAGCTCCGTACCCGCCTCAACAGCGGTGACCTCTGGTTGCTCCTGCCCAGCGAGCTCCAGTCAAAGGTGAAACCCGTCACAAAGACAACCGATAACGTTGGCGGTAACGGGGGCGGTGCCCCCTCGGCGACGACCGACAAGGTTTTTCTGCTCTCGGCAACCGAAGTATACGGGGATATGCAATCTGACGGCATCCAGTACGAGTGCTACAAATCCAAGGGCGTGACGAGGTCGAACTATTCCGGTGCATCAGGCTATAGCCACTGGACTCGTTCCGTGAGACCGCGCAGCTCCACATCCTTTCGCTATGTTCAAAGCGGCGGTATTTGCTACAGCTACAGCGCGACGGACTCGTTTTATGTCCTCCCCGCTTTCTGCTTCTGATCTCTTTCATCGCAAAGCCCTCGCAATCCTGCGAGGGCTTTTCTTTTGGCGATTACTCAAACAATTCGAGGTTCATTGTACAGGTAATCGGGTTGAGGAGAAATGGGGGCATACAGCGGCTCTCAGAGCGCCTGCCGCACTTCCCCGCCATTACCTTTGCGGCATCCTCGTATGGAGTCCATCCTGGTTGGCGTTTTGTTGTAACCGCTCACTTGTCCACAGATCAAGTGAACTGCTGGAATAAATACAGCGACACACTAGTTCGTTACAGTCGCCATATCTGCGTAAATCGCCGCGATAAATACAGCCTGTACTCGTCTGTATACCAGCTACGCGTATGTAGATTCATGTCGCGTTAATAAATCGGCACAAGCGCGTGCAAAACGCGCAAGTAACCGCAAAAAGCGATTATCGCGCAGGTAGATTTTTGGCACCCTGTTGCTTAATCAAAATTAAGCAATTGCTTAAAACAAAAAAGGTCAGGCACTAGGTGCCTGACCTGCAAACTTCTGGTCGGGACGACTGGATTCGAACCAGCGACCCCTTGACCCCCAGTCAAGTGCGCTACCAAGCTGCGCCACGTCCCGAAGCTAATGTTTGTTGCTCTGCTCTCGCTCGCAACAGGGAGTATATTAACCCGAAACTTTAGACTTGTGCAAGAACTTTTTTATAAATTTTGAAGCAAGTCCAAAATTGTATCTGCGAGCTGGGGTTTTGTTAGCACGGGAAGTTCTTGCGTACCCGTTGTGCTCACAATCCAGGCCTTGTTAGTGTCGGTTCCAAAGCCCGAATCGGCGCGCGAGACATCGTTGGCGATAATGGCATCGCAGCCCTTGCGGGCCAATTTGCGCTCGGCGTACTCGACAACGTTATCGGTCTCGGCCGCAAATCCGATTACGCACCGCTCGCCCTTCTGGCGCGAGAGCTCGGCCAAAATATCGACCGTTTCGACAAGCTCGATGCGATCCAGGCGTTCGTTGGCCTTTTTGAGCTTATGGTCCGCAGGGGTGGCGGGGGTATAGTCGGCGACGGCGGCCGCACAAATTGCCGCATCGGCCGTCTGGAAGGCGCTGAGCGCTGCCTGCAGCATTTCAGCGGCGGTCTGCACGCGCACGCACTCCACGCCGCGGGGGACATTGAGCGATGTCGGTCCCAGCACAAGCTTGACCGCAGCACCGCGGCGAGCGGCCTCCCCTGCCAGGGCGATGCCCATCTTGCCTGATGAGCGGTTGCCAATGAATCGCACCGGGTCGATTGGTTCGTGCGTGGGGCCGGCAGTGATGACGACGCGCTTGCCTGCCAGGTCCTGAGGCACGGGTTTGAGCACCTCACAGACAGCCTCGACGATGTCCTCGGGCTCGCTCATGCGTCCCGTGTCCACGTCGCCGCAGGCAAGGTAGCCGCTGCCGGGTCCCACAACATGGACACCGCGCTCGCGCAGCGTGGCCATGTTGGCCTGCGTCGCCGGCGCCTTCCACATGCCGTTGTTCATAGCGGGTGCGATCACGATGGGTTGCGGCGTTGCAAGCAGCGTGGTGGAGATAAGGTCATCGGCGATGCCGGTGGCCATCTTGGCGATGATATTGGCCGTCGCGGGCGCCACGACCACCAGGTCGGGTTCCTGCGCCAGCGAAATGTGGTGGATGGGGTCGGAGGGATCGTCGAATAGGCCCACGGCAACGGGCTCGTTGGTGAGCGCACGGAAGGTGAGCGGGCCCACAAACTCCGTGGCATGCTCGCTCATAACGACCTTGACGCGCGCACCGCGCTTTTGCAGCAGGCGCACGATATTGCACGACTTATAGGCGGCGATCCCGCCGGTAATGCCCAGCAGGATCGTTTTTCCCTCAAGTTGCATTGAATTGTTGGATGCCGCCATCGTTTAAGCTTCCTTGCTCGGGAGTACCAGGAGGCGGTGGCAGTACGGGCAGTGCGTAATCTCGCTACCGTCGTGGTTGAGGTCGCTCATGGACGATGCCTGCAGCGCGGTGTGGCAGACTGTGGGGATGTTGCCCTGGATGGTCTCGACGGCCAGGCCGCGGAACTGCTTGAGCAGACGCTCGTAGTCGGTGAGCACGTCGGCCGGCAGAGTGGCGGCAAGCGCGGTGCGTTCCTTAGTGGCGGCGTCAATCTGAGCCTGCAGGTCGGCAGCCTTAGTGCGGGCGGCCTTGGTATCGGCCTTCACGCCCTCCTCGAACTTGGCGATAATTGCCTGTGCGCGGGTCTCGCGGTCGAGCGTCTCCTTATGGGCGACAACGACATCCTTGCGGGTGTGCTCAATCTTGTCCAGGCGCTTGGCCAGGGTGGCGAGCTCGTTTTCCAGGTCCTGTACCTCGCGGTAGTCGGAGCCGTCAACGTGGCGCTTCTTAGCGGCCTCGATGGCGTTATTGGTCTGGATCTCGGTGGTGTTGAGATCGTCGAGCTCAATGTCCAGATCCTTGCGCTGGGCGTAGAGCTTGGTCATCTCGGACTTGAGCTTCACATAGGTCTTGCGCTTGGAAGCGAGCTCCTTGAGCTCCGGCATATTGGCAAGTTCGCTCTTGTTGCGGGCGAGCTCCGAATCGATCTGTTGCAGCTTGAGTAGCGTAGCGCCGGCGCTCATAAGTTCTCTCCTTTTGTCACAGTCCACCATTGGCAAGGGTTCAGTATTTTAATCGCATGACGGGGGTTGACCCCGGCGTCAACTGCAGAGTTCATCAATATATCAACGAACGGCTCCTCGGAGCGGTCGTGGCCGAGCAAGATGACGCCCAGACCGCGCAGAGCGAGGTCCTGCGCCACGTGGTATCCCGCCTCGCCCGTCACGACAACGTCCGCGCCCGCGGCGATGGCGAGCTCTCCAAAGTCGCCCAGGGAGCCGCCCAAAATGGCGACGGTGCGGCACGGGCGATCGGCTTCGCCCCACACACGCGGGTCGCTGCCGAAGGCCGTGGCAGCACGGGTGGCAAGATCGCGCAGCGTGCACGGGTCGTTGAGCGTTGCAAGCGCGCCCAGGCCGGTTGCCTCGGGGTCGTCCACGTGCTCCAGTGAGCTCACGAGTGCGGCACCCAGCAGCTTGCTCAGGCAGACACGGGCTTCGTTCGAGCGGTCCAGGTTGGTGTGGAGCGATATGATGCTCACGCCGCAACGGGCCGCCTCATAGAGTGCCGCGCTGCACTGGGGGCGAGTGGCATCCGCTGGACAAAACGCCTCGGGCGCCTTGATATAGACAGGATGATGCGTCAGCAGCACGTTGACACCGGCCTCGAAAGCACGGTGCACATTGGCTTCGGTCGCATCGAGTGCGCAGGCCACGCCGGCAATCTCGGTGGCAGGGTCGCCCACGGATAAGCCTACGTGGTCCCAGGGCTCGGCGTCCGTCTTTGGATAGCGTGCCAGCAGAGCGCGCTCGAGCTCGGCGACGATCATGCGGCACCCACGATCGTCAGCAGCGCTTGGGCAAAGTCGTCCAGATCGGCTGGGTTCACGCGGTCATCGAACGAGATGCGAAGAGCGCCGAGAGCTTGCTCGCGACCGATGCCCATCGCGCTTAAAACGTGGCTGGGGTCCATACTGCCGCTCGAGCACGCCGAGCCTGCCGATACCTCAAAGCCGGCGGCGTCGAGCTTGATGATGAGCTCCTCGGAGTCCATGCCGTCAATGTAGATCGACACCATGCCGGGCAGACGATCGGCATGCGCATAGTCGCCCATGGTGGCGTGAATGCACGGATGAGCCGTAAGCGTGGCGTAGAGCTTGTCGGAAAGAGCTTGCAGCGTCGTACGCTCCTGGGCCACGCGGGGCGCCAACGTGCGGGCGGCAGCGGCAAAGGCCAGCTGCGTGCGCAGGTCCTGCGTGCCGGCACGACGTCCGGCTTCCTGTCCACCGCCAAAGATGCGCGGACGCAGCGGCGTGCGGTTCTTAAGGTAGAGTGCGCCGGATGCCACGGGGCCGCCGATCTTGTGCGCGGCAACGGTCATAGCATCGACGCCCAGCTCGGCGGCATCGAGCGGAATGTGCAGATAGCCCTGGATGGCATCGGTGTGGAACAGAGCGCCCACGGTATGCGCGGCCGCGGTCAGCTCGCGGATGGGCTGCACCACGCCGGTCTCGTTGTTGGCAACCATGATGCTCACGAGCGCCACGTCGTCGCCGAGCAAGTCGCTCAGCGCGGCAGGCTCAATATAACCTGCACGGCAGGGCTGCACCAGGTCGACGGTAAAGCCGGCAGCACGCAGCAGCGGCAGGTTGTCCAGAATCGAATCGTGCTCGATGGCAGATACGATCACGCGGTTACGCTTGCGATCGCGCTGACGAGCGCCCTCGGCAAGACCGAGCAGCGCCAGCTGGTTGGCTTCGGTGCCGCCGTTGGTCAAAACAATCTCGGACGGGCGAACGCGCGCGCCAAAGCTGCGGGCAATCTCGCGACGCGCCACTTCCAGGCGTGCAGCGGCCTTGCGGCCGAGCGAATGCAGCGAGTTGGGGTTGACGCCGGCAAGCTCGCTGTCGTCGTACTCGCGCTGCGCAAGGCGCGCCTCGACGCGCATGGGCGTCGAGGCGGCATAGTCAAGATTCACGGGTATGCGGTTTTGACCTGCGGTCATAAGGTTTTATGCCTCCTGTGCGGCCTCGTTGCCCAGCTTCTGCAGCAGCGCAACCTCGGCAGCGGGATCTTCGGACTTAAATACGGCGGAACCTGCGACGAGCACGTTGGCGCCAGCCTTGACGACCTCGGCGATGTTCTTGGAAGAGATACCGCCATCGACCTCGATGAGAGGCGAAACGCCGTGACGCTCGCACATGGCCTTGAGCTCGTGCAGTTTGGCAATGGTGCCCGGGATAAAGCTCTGGCCGCCAAAGCCGGGGTTCACGCTCATGAGCAGCACCATATCGACGACGTCGATGATGCTCTCGAGTACGCACACGGGGGTGGCGGGGTTGAGCACCACGCCGGCCTTGATGCCGCGCTGCTGCAGATGCGTGAGCGTGCGGTGCAGGTGCGTGGAGGCCTCGTAGTGCACGGTGATCATGTCGGCACCGGCATCGGCGTACCAATCGACGGTCTCGTCGGGGTTCGACACCATCAGGTGCGCGTCGACCGGCACGTTGGTGGAGCGCTTGACGGCCTTAAGGATGTCAACGCCAAAGGTGAGGTTGCCGGTAAAGTGGCCGTCCATGACGTCGAAGTGCACGTAGTCGGCACCGGCGATCTTGTCGAGTTCGCCCTTGAGGTTGGCCATGTCGGCCGAAAGGACGGACGGAGCGATTTTGATGGAACCCATGGTAGTAGCCTTTCTGCGCTAGTCGGTGAGTCCGTAGAACTCTTGAGAGGGGACGCGGTCGGTGAGAATCTCGAGCGCCCTATCCAAAGTAACACCGTTGTAGAGCGTTTGCTCCACGGCAAAGGTGAGCGGAATGTCTACGCCCAGTGAGCGGGCAAGCTCGCTGACGCTGCGGGCCGCGACGGCGCCCTCGACCACCATATGCGTGCGCTCCTGATACTCGTCGAGCGACACGCCGTGGGCAAACTCGTAGCCAAAGGTGCGGTTGCGCGAATGCTCCGAAGTGCAGGTGGCAATGAGGTCGCCCATGCCGGCAAGGCCCATGCAGGTCATAGCTTGGCCGCCGCGGGCATGCACCAGACGGCTGATCTCGGCCAGACCTCGCGTCATGATAAGGGCGAGCGTGTTGTCGCCCGCGCCGGAGCCGGCGGAAATGCCACACACGATGGCGATGACGTTTTTCATGGCGCCGCAGACCTCGACGCCGGTCATGTCCTGCGTCAGGTAGATGCGGAAGGCCGTGGATAGGAGCAGGTCCTTAAAGGTCTCCCCTATCTGCGGGTCTTTGCTGGCGATGACGGCGGCAGAAAGCCCGCCGCGGCAGATCTCTTCGGCATGGTTGGGGCCCGAGAGTGCCGCCACACGCGCCTCGTTGCCGATCTCGCTGGCGATGACCTCGCTCATGAGCAGGCCGGACTCGGGCTCAATGCCCTTGGTGAGGCAGAGCACTGGGGTATCGGCGGCGATAAAGGGCGCGGCCTGGTGGCACACGCTGCGAAGGTGCGTCGAAGGAACGGCAAAGATGATGGCCTCGGCGCCGTCGAGCGCCTGCACGAGCTCGGTCGTGGCGACGGAGTTGCCGGGCAGCACGTAGTCCACAAGGTAGCGGGGGTTGCGGTGTTCGCCATTGATGCCGGCGGCCGTCTGCTCGCTATGGGCCCACATGGTCACGCGCTCGGCTCGCGCGGCGGCAAGGCCGGCGACGGCGGTTCCCCAGGAGCCAGAGCCAATCAGCGCAACATTCATGACTCTCTCCTACTTATCATCGGGTTCGGTGACGCGCTTGGTAAACGAGAGCTTGGACTCCTTACCGGTCATGAGCTTTTTGATGTTCGCGCGATGGGCCCACACCACGGTGATGCCGATCATCGCCATGCAAAACTTAAGTCCTAGGCTGCTGTACGGAAAGACCGCGCAGGCAGCGATGGGAAGGCCGATAGCCGCGGCAAGCGAGCCCACCGACACGAACTTGGTGATGGCGACGGCCACGATAAACATGCCCAGCAGCGACAGACCAATGGGCCAGTACCAGGCGAGAATGACGCCCAGACCAACTGCGATACCCTTGCCGCCATGGAAGTTAAGGTAGGGCGAGAAGATATGGCCCCACACGGCTGCCAGGCAGACGACGCCAAGCATCCAGTCGCCGGCGGCGCCGGGGGCCATGATGCTCACGGGGAAGCCATAGCCCACGCTCGCGATGAGCGGACGCGCGATAAGGACGCAGATGGCGCCCTTAAGGCAGTCGAGCAGCAGGGTGATCGCGGCCACCTTGGGACCGGCCACACGCAGTGCGTTGGTGGTGCCGATGTTGCCGGAGCCCGCCTTGCGAATGTCCGTGTGGTTGAACACACGGCCCAGGATCAGACCAAACGGAACCGCCCCGATAAAGAACGAGACCACGGCGCAGATGGCGGTCAGAAGAATCGGATTATGCATCCTTTTGCTCCTTCTTCCTAAAGAAGAGTCGAATGGGCGTGCCGGCAAAGTCGAAGGTCGAGCGCATGCGGTTCTCCACGTAGCGCTGGTAGGTGTCGTTGACCAGGTCACTGTGGTTGACGAAGAACGTGAACGTCGGCGGGTTGACGCCCGTCTGGGTCACGTAGTGCATACGCAGGCGGCGCTTGCCGTCCACCACGGTATGACCGAACTCGCGCAGGTCGGTGAGGAACGTGTTGAGGCGCGAGGTGCTGATCTTTTGCGAGCGCGTCTTCTCGGCGGCGTCTACCATTGCCCAGATCTTCTCGACGCTGCGGCCGGTCAGGGCTGAGATGCGCAGGTACTGGGCCCAGGGAGCCATGACGCCCAGACGGCGGTCGACGGTCTCCATGCAGGCCTCGCGCTTGCGGTCATCGTCGAGCAGGTCCCACTTGTTGAGCAGCACCACGATGGCGCAGCCGCGCTCGATGGCAAGACCCATGACCTTCTGGTCCTGCTCCGTAACGCCCACGGAGGCGTCGACGACGAGCAGTGCCACGTCGGCGCGGTCGATGGCGCGCAGGCCGCGGACCATGGAGTAGTACTCGATGTTCTCGTACACAGTGCTCTTCTTGCGGATGCCCGCGGTATCGACCATGCGGTAGTGCTTACCGTTGCGCTCCACGACGGTGTCGATGGCGTCGCGCGTCGTGCCGGCAATGTTGGACACGATAGAGCGGTCGGCGCCTAGGATACGATTGAACAGCGATGACTTACCGGCATTGGGGCGGCCGATGATGGCTACGTTCAGCGCGTCGGGGAACTCATCGGCGACCTCGTCCTCTTCCTCCGGAAGCAGGGCCACGATGTCATCGAGCAGGTCGCCCGTACCGTGGCCATGCAGGGCCGAGAGCGGCGTGGGCTCGCCGATGCCGAGCGAATAGAACTCCCAGATGCTGTCGTTTTCGCGATCGGGGTTGTCGAGCTTGTTCACCAGCAGAAAGACCGGCTTGTCGCAGCGTTTGAGCATGCGGGCGACCGACTCGTCCTCCTCGGTGACGCCGGTGCGGCCGTCGACCACAAACAGGATGACGGCGGCTTCCTCGGCGGCGGCGAGGGCCTGGTCGCGGATGGACGTGGCAAAGACGTCATCGCTCTTGAGCGGCTCGATGCCGCCCGTGTCGACGATGGTGAACTCGCGGCCGTTCCAATCGGCCGTGTGATACGAGCGGTCGCGCGTGACGCCGCGAGACTCGTGGACGATGGCGTCCGAGGTCTGGGCCAGGCGGTTAACGAGCGTGGACTTGCCCACGTTGGGGCGTCCGACGACGGCGACGATAGGTTTCATCTGCTCTCCTTTAATGGGTAGGGTCAGCGGAATTAGTAGAGTCGGCAGGCACAATGCCAAGGATGTGCTCCAGGGTATCGAGCAGCTCATGCGGCATGGTCGACACCACATGAACCTCGGCGCCGCGACTGGTAAGGCTTGCGAGTAAATCGTCACGATGATACTCGTCAAGCGTCATGCCGTCAGCGTTGAACATGAGCTTAGGCACAAAGAGCATAACCCCAGAGAGGTCCTGCGGCAGCTGCTCCAGAATGTCACACGCGACGATGAGGCCGGTCACGTCCACGTTGCCGCCAAAGTAGCGGTTCTTGATGGCTGTGACGGTGCCGCCGAGACCATGCGGCGACTCCACAAAGCGCGCCACCGTGTCGCGTGCGCTGGCGCCCGAGAGGCACAGCAGGTGCTGGCTGCGAGCGGCGATGGCCTCGCGGACGCGGGCTAGGCGCTCGGCATCGGCGGCAAGCACATCGTCCGTCTCGTCTAGGTATGAGCGGATCATGCCGATACCGTCGTAGTACTGCGGATAGCCGTCGTAAAAGTCCGCCTCGGGCGGATCGATGCCGGCGTCCAGGTAGAACTCGTCGCTCATCTGGAAGGTGTGGCGGCCAAAACGCTCGAAGGCGCGGTCCTGGTAGGGACGGATCATGGCGATGGTCTCGCGCGCCAGCTCGGGCTTGTCGCTGTAGGACCAGCTAAAACGGTTCTGATGCTTGGTAAAACCGAGCGGTACAATGCCCAGGCTTGTGATTTGCTCGTGCTCCTCGCAAAAGCGCAGGGTCTTTTCCAGCTCCTCGCCGTCGTTCATGCCGGGGCACAACACGATCTGCGCGTGAATCTCGATGCCGGCGGCCATGATGGCCTCGAGTACGTCCATGCCCCGCTGGGCGTTGCGGCCCATCATACGACGGCGGACGTCGGGGCTTACGGCATGGACCGACACGTTCATGGGGCTCATGTTGCGCTGGATGACGTTTTGCACGTCCTCGTCGGTGAGGTTCGTGAGCGTGACAAAGTTGCCCTGCAAAAAGCTCAGACGATAGTCGTCGTCGCGGATGTAGAGCGTGGAGCGGCCGCCCTTGGGCAGCATGGTCATAAAGCAGAACACGCAGGCGTTTACGCAGGTACGCATGCCGTCGAAGATGGGGCCATCGAACTCCAAACCCCAGTCCTCGCCCGGGAAGCGGTCGAGCTCGACGGGGGTGACGGTGCCGTCGCGCGGGTCGAATACCTCCAAATCAACGGTGTCGTCGTCGGCCTCCCAAAGCCATACGATCATGTCGGTGAGCGCCTCACCGTTGACCGTGAGCACGCGCATGCCCGGCTCGATACCCACATCCCATGCGGGCGATTCGGGACGCACATTCTTAACGAGCGCGCCCTCACCCGGCTCGGGGTCGCGGCTGCGCCCGTAATCGGCCACCTCGGCGGCGTATGCGGGTACGGTCTGGTCCATGGTTAGCGGCAAAGCTCCTTGATGCGCGCGACGGCGCGTTCGATGTGTTCTTGTGGGGTGGAGGCTCCAGCGGTGATGCCGATGTGGCGCGCCTCGGCAAACCAAGCGGCCTGGAGCTCGGAAGCTTCCTCGATGTGATACGTGCGCTCGCAGGCGTCTGCGCAAATTTGCGCCAGGCGGCGGGTGTTGCCCGAGTTCTTGCCACCCACGACGACCATGCAGTCGCAGCGGTTGGCAAGTGTGGCTGCTGCCTGTTGACGCTCACTCGTGGCGGCGCAGATGGTGTTGATCACACGCAACTCCTGCACGCGCGGGGTGATAGCGGCCACGACTTCGGCGAGGTTCTGCGCGGTCTGAGTGGTCTGCACAACGAGGCCCACCTTGCCCTTGAGCGACAGGGCATCGGCGTCGGCGGCACAGCTCACGACCTGCGCATCATTGCCGGCGTGGCCCAGAATGCCCTCGACCTCGGGGTGGCCTGGCTCGCCCACGACGATCACGCGGTAGCCCTCGCGCACCAGGCGCTCGGCTGCCACATGGACCTTCTTCACGTAGGGGCAGGTGGCGTCGACCACGGTAAGGTCGCGCTTGCGGGCAGCACCGATTACCTGCGGCACCACGCCGTGGGCGCGGATGATCACGGTGCCGGTTGCGGCGTCGTCCAAGGTGTCGGCCAGACCGACGCCTGCCTCAGCAAGCTCGCGCACCACGATGGGGTTATGGATGAGCGGCCCCAAGGTGTGAACTTGAGTGCACTCCTCTGCCTGCGGCGCAGCGGCCAGCGCCATATCGAGCGCACGCTGTACGCCGTAGCAAGTGCCGGCGTGGGCGGCGATCTCGATGGTAGGCGCGGTTGCCTGGCCGGACACAGTCGCGGTGGTGTTCGTCACGTTCTCGCTCATGGCTAGAACCTGCCCGGATGCTCGGCGCACAGCTCGTCTCGCATGGCGTAGACGCGGTTCATGGCCTCGGACTCAAACCATTCCAGGCGCTCCGTGCGCTTAAGCCCAGCCGGTGCGTCGGAAAGCGAGACGGCCTTGCCGGCGCGGATCCAGCACTTCTTGGGACGCATGAGCTTTTTGCCTGCGGGCGTGATGTCGGACCAGCCGCAGATGGCGAGCGGGTTGACGGGCGCCTTGCCCATCTGGGCGATGAGCGCAAAGCCGCCGTGGACCTCGGGCTTGATCTCGCGCGAGCGGATGCGTGTGCCCTCTGGGAAGATCAGGACGTCCTCGCCGCGCTGCAGCGCATGCTGGGCGGCGCGCAGGCACTTCATATCGGCAGTACCACGCTCGACGGGGATGCCGCCAACGCGGCTAAAGGCCCAGCGCACAATCTTGCTCTTGGCGAACTCGGACTTAAAGATGGGACGAATGCGGCGGCCCCCAAAGAACAGCGCCGTCTCCACGGCCAAGAGCTCGGCCATCGAGGTGTGGTTGCAGATGACCACGCTGCCGCGGCCTTCCTGGCGCTCAAACAGAAGATCGGCGTCCTCGACCTTCCAGCGCCACATGAGCTTGGAGAAGGCCCAAAGGATGGCCATGACTACGACGACGGTGCCGCGGATGAGCGCTGGAAACTCGGCGTAGGGGGCGTTGTAATAGTCCTCGGGCGTCTGCTGAAACAGGCGCATGGGCTACCTCCTTTGGTTAATAAGGTCCTCGATTATCGAGACGACCTCGTCGATGGTGTGGGCGGTGGAGTCGACGTGCACGGCGTCCTCGGCGGGCACGAGCGGGGCGACCTCGCGGCTGCTGTCAAGCTTGTCGCGCTTCTTAAGGGCGTCGAGGGTCTCGTCGACCTCGGCTTCGAGCTGCTCGGACGTGAGCGGCTGAGCATCGTTTTGGTGACGCTGCAGCACGCGGCGGCGGGCGCGCTCGCGCGGGTCGGCGGTCAGGAAGACCTTGACCTGCGCGTTAGGGAACACGACGGTTCCGATGTCGCGACCCTCGGCGACGATATCGCGGTCCTCGGCGGCGCGGCGCTGGTGGATGAGCATGGCGGCGCGCACGCCCGGATAGGCCGAGACCTTGGACACGTTGGCGTCGACCTGCGGGGTGCGGATGGCGGCCGAAGCGTCCTGGCCGTCAATGGTCAGGCGCGTGTCCTCGCCGGTGCCGTTTGTAAAGCGGATCTCGATTTGCTCGGCGAGGGCGTCGATGGCCGCCTCGTCATCCAGGTCGATGCCGCGGTCGAGCGCGGCGAAGGTGACGGCGCGATACATGGCGCCCGTGTCGAGCTTGTTAAAGCCCAGCTGGCGGGCGATCTCCTTGGCGATGGTGGACTTGCCGGAACCGGCGGGGCCGTCGATGGCGACGATCATGCAATACTTCCTTTCGGTGGTTGACGTGCTGGTATGGTTCGCGGGCGTTGGGGCGCGGCGGGTTGCCTAGCCCGTGTAGCGCTCGCGGTAGGTGTTGCGCTTGGGTGCGGAGCCGTGGCTGCCGTGGTGACGCGTGCGGGTCGCGGTGTTGGTCGCCGGCGCGGCGCCGCGCTTGGAGCTGGCCTGCTTGGGCGGAATACCGCCGGCCTTGAGGATCTGCACCTCGCGATCGGTGAGCTCGCGCCACGAGCCCTTGGCCACGTCCTTGAGCTCCAGGCCAGCAAAGTTGCAGCGGTGCAGACGAATCACCGGGTGGTGAATCTTGCTCAGCATGCGCTTGACCTGGTTCTTGCGGCCTTCGCGGATGATGACCTCCACGGCGGTGGTGCCGGGCTTGACGCCCTGGGGAGCTACGGCCTCGGCCTCGCGCGCGTTAATGATTCGGCAGATCGCCGGCTGGCATAGGCCGTCGTCGAGCTCGATGCCACGGCGGAGCGGTTCCAAGTCGCGATCGGTCAAGTGGCCGTCCACGAGCGCCTGATAGGTCTTGTAGACGTGCTTACTCGGGTGCAGCAGGTCCTGTGACAGGTCGCCGTCGGTGGTAAAGAGCAAAAGGCCCGTGGTGTCGCGGTCCAGGCGGCCCACCGGGAACAGTCCCGGAAAGCGGTCGCGGGGGACCAGGTCGGCCACGCAAGGGCGCTCCTGCGGGTCGCTCATGGTGGTGAGGTAGCCGGTCGGCTTGTAAAGCATCAGGTACACGGCGCCCTGGTTGAGCTTGACGGGCATGCCGTCGACCTCGATGTGGTCGCGGTCGACATCGACCTTGGTGCCCAGCTCGGTCGCGACCTGGCCGTTGACGGTCACGCGGCCGGCGGTCATCAGGTCCTCCGAGCCGCGGCGGCTCGCCACGCCCGCACGCGCCAAAAAGCGCTGCAGGCGCATGGTGTGCGGATAGACGGGCTGGGCGTCGGTTACGGGTACTGCGTTGCCCACGGCGCGCGTCTCCCCTACTTCGTTAGTCCTCGTCATGCAAATCCTCCGAGGTCTCGTCGACGTCCAGGGTTTCCAAGTCCTCGACTGCATCAACATCTTCAACATCGGTATCGAGCAGTTCGCGCTCTTCGTCCAGATCTTCGGCCTGCTCCTCGAGCGTGGACTGAATGCTGCGGCCGCTTAGACGCTCGCGGATAAACTGGCGCGACTGCTCGTCGGGGGCAAACTGCTCCAGGTCGGGCAGGTCGCGGGTGGAGCGCAGACCGAACTTTTCCAAGAAGGCGTTGGTCGTGCCGTAGATGATGGCCTGACCGCGCTGGGGGTCGCGGCCGAGCTCACGCACCAGGCCCTTGTCCACGAGCGACGCGATGACGCCGTCGGAGTTGACGCCGCGGATGCCCTTGACCACCTCGCGCGTCACGGGCTGGTGGTAGGCGATGACGGCCAGGGTCTCGAGTGCCGCCTGCGACAGCTTTTGCGTGTCCCAGCTCAACACGTGGGCCTCGACCACGTCGTGGTAGGCGGGGTGCGTAAACAGGCGCCAGCCGCCGGCGACCTCGCGCAGCTGAAAGCCGCGGTTGGCCTCCTCGTACTCAACCTTGAGCTCGGCGAGCAGCGATGCGCACTCGCCGGGGGCGATATCCAGCGCACCAGCCAGCGCGGGCGCACTCACCGGGTCGCTCGACACCAGCAGCAGCGCCTCGAGGGCACCTTTGAGGCTGTTTGCCTCTAGCGTGGAAAGGGTTGACATGGTTGCGGCTCCTATTCGGTGAGCTCGGGGCCCTCGCCGGGCACATAGGCCTCGGCGCCCTCGACGCGGTTGATGCGGATGGTTCCAAAGATCTCGTCCTGGCTCAGCGTGAGCGAGCCGCGCTTGGCGAGCTCCAGCATGGCCAGGAAGGTGACGACGAGCTGCTCGGTGGTGGCATCGCCGTCCAACAGCTCGCGGAAGGTGCAGGTTTGGTGCGCCATGGTAAAGCGGTCGACTGAGGACACGGTCAGGTCGAGCGGTACGCGATGCGGCGCCACATGCTCGGCCTCCAGCAAGAAGGTCTGGCGCTTGCCGTCCAGGTCGGCACAGATGACGGCGAGACCGCGCAGGGTAATGCCGGCAAGGTAGTCGGGCATAAGGCCTAGGAACTCCGGGTCGGGACCGGCCACACGCGGATGCATACGGCTTTCGGCCTGCATGCGGGCACCGAGGGCCGCAGCCGCGCCCTTAAACTGCTTGTAGGCAATCAGGCGCTGGATCAGGACCTCGCGCAGGGCGTCGCCGTCGAGCGCGCTGAGCTCCTCGAGATCTTCGTCGAACTCGTCATCGTATTCATCGGCTTTGCGTGGGGCCTCCTGCGGCACCAGAGAGGCAGCCTTGATGTCCAAAAGGGTTGCCGCGACCAGCAAAAAATCGCTCGCCACGTCCAGGTCCAGTGCTTCGATGCGCTCGGCCTCGGCAAGGTATTGCTCGGCCACCTCGCTGATGGAGATGGCGCCAATATCTACTTTTTGGCGGGTTACCAGCTGCAGCAGCAGGTCGAACGGTCCGCTGTAGACCTGCGTCGACACGCGATACGACATCTTCGACCTCCTTTGACGGCGCCTTCGCGGCGCGGTTTGGGTGCATATTGCGACAGTTTTGCACGGTCGACCTGTAAGTTTACCTTAGATGCCGGCGATTGCGAAGTTGAGCAGCTGCTCAGCAAGCGGATACACGGTAACGTCGAAATAGCGGCCGATTACATCGATGCCGGTCCACATGGGCAGCAGATACAGCACGATGATGAGTATGGGCATGGCGTATTGCTGCAGGTGGTAGTAGTTGGCGAGCGCCTTACCTTTGAGGAACGGCACGATGATCGACGAGCCGTCAAGCGGCGGAATCGGAATGAGGTTAAAGAACGCAAGCGATAGGTTGACCACGATAAACGTAGCGCCAAAGTTCATGATTTGCGACGCTACGGCAAAGGACATACTGGTGTAGAGGTTGCCGTAGGTCAGGTGCATGAGGGCTGCGGCCAGGCACGCGAGCGCGATGTTCGATGTGGGGCCGGCTACGCTCACCAGGACCTCGTCGCGCTTGGGGTGCTTGAGGTTGTTGAGATAGACGGGCACGGGCTTGGCGAAGGCGAACACGGGACCGCCTGCGGCGAGCATGAGCAGCGGCAGGATGATGGTGCCAAACGGTTCGATATGGTTGAGCGGGTTGAGCGAGACGCGGCCGCGCGAGCGAGCCGTTTTGTCGCCGAGCGCCCAGGCTGCGGCGGCGTGCGCGCTCTCGTGGATCACGATGCCAACGATGACGGCAACGGCACTGGCGAGCAGGTTCATGATGTAGCTGCTGGACATAACGCTCCCCTAGCGGACGCGGCGCGAGGCGCGCGTGAGCAGGTAGTCAATTACAAACAGGATCACAGCGACGATAGCATAATCCAGGCGGAACACACCGCCAAAAGGCGACGTGATGACGCCGTAGCCGGCGATGGCGCTCGGCAGTGCACGCGAAAGCTCAACGACAAAGCCAACGATCTGCAGCTTGGCGGTGAGGCCGCTAAAGCACAGCAGAACGGTCATTGCGCTCATAAAGATGCCGCAGATGCGACAGGCGATGGCGATGATGATCATCGCAACGGCGGCGGCCTTACGAGAGTTCACGCGCGGTCTCCTCTTCGATCTGGGTGGAAAGCTCCAGCCATTCGTCCTCGAGCTTGGGCAGCTCCTGCTTAAGGCCGTTATATTCCCCCAGCGCGGCGTTGAACTTGTCCTGATCGGCATAAAGCTCTTCACTTGCCATCAATTCCATAAGCTCGTCATAGCGGGCACGCTTTTTGTCGAGCTCTGCCTCGATCTTCTTGAGCTGGTTGCGCACGCCCTTGAGTTTTTTGTTGAGCGCAGCGCGGGCCTGGGCCTCGGCACGCTTTTGCTCCTTGGTCTTTTTGCCCTCGGCAGGTTTGGAAGCGGCGGCGGGCGCATCGGGCTGGGCCGCGGTGACCTTGGCGGACTTGGCCGCGACAGGCACGCTCTCCCCTGCTGTCTCGGCGGCGGCGCGGGCCGCGAGGTCCTCGCGCTTGTAGAGGTAGTAGTCGTAGTCGCCGTCGTAGACCGTGACCTTGCCGTCGCGGATGTCGATCACACGATTGGCCACGGCGCGTACCAGGTGCTCGTCGTGGCTGATCAGCACGATGGTGCCGGGGAAGTTTTGCAGGGCGTTCTCGAGCATGTCCACCGAGTCGATGTCCAGGTGGTTGGTGGGCTCGTCCAGGCACAGGAGCGCCTCGGGGGCCACGAGCATCTTGGCCAGTGCCAGACGCGCCTTTTCGCCGCCGGAGAGGACGCGGACCTGCTTCTCGATGGAATCGTTGTCGCTAAACAGGAAGGCGCCCAGCAGGCTGCGCTGCTGCGGCACGGTCCATTTGGGCGTGACGGTGTCGATCTCTTGCAGGACGGTATTGGACTCGGTCATGCCCTCGAGTGCGTGCTGGGCGTAGTAGGCCACGCCCACGTTGGTGCCCAGATCACGCGTGCCGGTAGTTGGCGGCTCCAGACCGGCGAGGATCTTCATGAGGGTAGACTTGCCGGCGCCGTTGGGGCCGACGAGCGCCACATACTCGCCGCGGTAGAGCTTGAGGTCGATATCGCTGTAGATGTGCTTTTTGCCGTAGGACTTGGAGACGCCCTCGAGCCCCACGACCATGTCGCCGGAGCGCGGCGGGTCGGGGAACTTAAAGTCGATGTGCTTGTGGCCCTCGGGCAGGATGACAAGCTCCTTTTTGATCTGCTCGATCTTGCGGATGCGCTCCTGAGCCTGGGCAGCCTTGGTGGGCTTGTAGCGGAACTTGTCGACGAAGACCTGCATGTGGGCGATGTCGCGCTCCTGAGCGGCACGCTTGGCGCGCATCTGCTCCAGGTTGTCCTCGCGCTGCTTGAGGTAGCTGCTGTAGTTGCCGGTGTAGGTGGTCACGCGACGGTTTTCGAGAGCGGCGACGTGGTCGACGCAGGCGTCCATAAAGGCGCGGTCGTGGCTGACGATGAGGACGGCGCCGTCGTAGTTGGCGATAAAGCCGCGCAGCCATTGGACGCTCTCGAGGTCCAGGTGGTTAGTAGGCTCGTCCAGAAGCAGCAGGTCGGGGTGGCGCAGGAATAGCTTGGCGAGTGCGATGCGCATCTGCCAGCCACCCGAGAACTCGGAGCACGGGCGCTCAAAGTCGGTGACCTTAAAGCCCAGGCCGGAAAGGATCTTGCGGGCGTTGCTCTCGAGCTCGTAGCCGCCCAGGTGCTCAAAGCGGTCCTGGACCTGGCCATACTCGTTGAGGAGTGCGTCGACGTCCTTGCCCTGATCGGAGAGCTCGGTGATCTGGGCCTGCAGCTCGTTGGCGCGCTCGCCCATGCGGCGGATTTCCTTGGCGGCGGCCATGACCTCGGCAAGGATGGTGGTGTCCTTTTGCTCCAGATTAGTTTCCTGCTCTAGGTAGCCTACCTGGCAGTCCTTGGCGTACTGGACCTGGCCGGCATCGGGACTGTCGATGCCCATGATGATCTTGAGCATGGTGGTTTTGCCAGCGCCGTTGGGGCCCACGAGCGCGAAGCGCTCGCCGGGGTTGATCTGGAAGGATGCGCCGCTAAAGAGGACGCGCGCGCCGAAGCTTTTTTCGATCTTGTCGACCAGGAGGATCATGGTGCCGCCTTTGACCTTGTGTGCCTATATGAAAAAAGGCCCCAACTTGCGTTGGAGCCTCATTCAATGCTCGGGTGGAGACGAGGGGGATCGAACCCCTGACCTCTTGACTGCCA
>DBFAHJ010000047.1:0-8097 GCA_048227095.1 Collinsella aerofaciens
AGGTGAGGGGGATCCAGCCCGAGGGGATGTAGGAATGCGATAGGAAAGTCATAGATGCGGGCGTGTTGGCTAAAATGGGTCGGCCGGGATTGGTCAATCTCGGCCGACTATATTTGGCTAAATTATTCCGGCGCTAACAGCCGGGGCGGGAGGGGCCGAGTTTCCTCCTGAACGACTCTGCTTGCAGCCGGAGCGAAAGGGGGAAATCTCGGCCCCTCCCGCCCCGGCCGGACAGGTCAACTACACCGTGTGCTGCGGCAGGTCCTGCAGGGCGATGACGTCCATGCCCATGTCGTTGGCGCTGCCGTGACCCTGCTGGTCCTCGCGCACCGCCTCGATGGCGCTCACGTAGGTGTTGGCGGCAGACATCGCCGTCACGCAGGTCACGCCGCGACGCACGGCCTCGGTACGTAGCATGTAGCCATCGCCACGCGAGCCCGGACCGTACGGCGTGTTGATGATTACCGCAATCTTGCCATCGGCGATGAGGTCGCCGATGTTGGGACGCTCGCCGTCGTGCGGGCCGCTGATCTTCTCCACGACTTCGCACGTCACGTTGCCGCCGCGCAGCACGCGCGCCGTACCCTCGGTGGAGCAGATGTCAAAGCCCAGGTAGCGCAGGATGCGGGCGACCGAAAGGATATGGCGCTTGTCGCGGTCGCACACGCTGATGAACACCTTGCCGCAGCTCGGATCGGGCAGCTTGTAGTCGATCGCCAGCTGCGTCTTGGCATATGCCTCGGGATAGCTCTTGGCGATACCCATGACCTCGCCCGTCGACTTCATCTCGGGCCCCAGGATAACGTCGGCGCCGGGGAAACGGCCCCAGGGCATAACGGCTTCCTTCATGCAGAACCAATCGAGCTGACGCTCGTCGCTCGGCAGGCCCAGGCTGGCGATAGAATCGCCCGCCATGATACGCGCCGCGCACTTGGCGAGCGGCACACCGGTGGCCTTGGAGATAAACGGCACGGTGCGGCTCGCGCGCGGGTTGGCCTCGATCACGTAGACGGTCTCGCCCTTGATGGCGTACTGCACGTTGACCAGGCCGCGGACCCCCAGCGCCATCGCGATGCGGCGCGTGGTCTCGCGGAGCTTCGCCTGCAGGCTCTCGCTAAAGCTGAACGGCGGGATGCAGGTCGCAGAGTCGCCGGAGTGAATACCGGCCTCCTCGATATGCTCCAGAATGCCGCCGATGTAGACCTCCTCGCCGTCGCACAGGGCGTCGACGTCGGACTCGATCGCACCCTCCAGGAAGCGGTCCAGATACACCGGGTAGTCGGGGCTAATGCGCGCAGCCTCGGCCATGTAATCGCGCAGATGCTCGGCATCGTAGGCGATCATCATGCCGCGGCCGCCCAGCACGTAGCTCGGACGCACCAGCAGCGGGTAGCCGATGTGCGCGGCCACGGCCTCGGCCTCCTCAAACGAGGTGGCCTGGCCCGCCGGCGGGTACATAATGCCCAGCTTGTCGAGCAGGGCGGCAAAGCGCTCGCGGTCCTCGGCAAAGTCGATGGCATCGGGCTTGGTGCCCATGATGTTAACGCCGCTCTCCTCGAGCATGCGCGCCAACTTAAGCGGAGTCTGGCCGCCGAGCGTCACCACGACGCCATCGGGTCGCTCAACATCGATGACATCCATGACGTCCTCGTAGGTGAGCGGCTCAAAGTACAAGCGGTCGGACGTGTCGTAGTCAGTCGAGACGGTCTCGGGGTTGCAGTTGACCATGATGGTCTCAAAGCCGCGGGCCGCCAGCGCGTAGCTCGCGTGCACGCAGCAGTAATCGAACTCGATACCCTGGCCAATGCGGTTGGGGCCGGCACCCAGGATCATCGCCTTGGGCTTGTCCGCCGGCGTGGTCTCGTCGGGAGCCACGCACTTCTTGGCATCCGGGCTCGTGCGGTAGATGTTCTCGTACGTCTTGTAGTGGTACTCCGTGGCGCTCGAGAACTCCGCAGCGCAGGTATCGACCGTCTTCATGCTGGGAACCACGCCCAGACCCTTGCGATAGGCGCGAACAAAGCGCTCGTCCGAGCCGGTCAGCGCGGCAATCTCGGCGTCGCTCGTGCCGTACTGCTTGAGCAGGCGCATCGCGTCGGCGTCGATATCCTCCACGCGCAGGCCGCGGATGCTCTCCTGAACCTGCACCATGTCGTTGATACGGTTGAGGTACCACGGGTCGATGCCGCAGATGGCATGGATACGTGCGACATCCCAGCCGCGGCGCAGGGCTTCGACCACAAAGAAAATGCGGTGCTCAGTCGGGGTTGCCACGGCCTGAGTGAGCTCCTCGTCGCTCAGTTTGTCGGCGCCCTCCTTGCCACCGGCGCAGATACCCTGGTGACCGCCCTCCAGCGAACGCATGGCCTTGCCGAAGGCCTCCTCAAAGGTGCGGCCGATCGCCATGATCTCGCCCACGGCCTTCATGCGCGTGGTGAGCGTGGGGTCGGTACCCTTGAACTTCTCGAAGGCAAAGCGCGGCACCTTAACGACGCAGTAGTCGATCGTGGGCTCAAAGCAGGCGGGCGTGGCCTTGGTGATGTCGTTGACGATTTCGTCGAGCGTATAGCCCACAGCCAGGCGCGCGGCGGCCTTAGCGATGGGAAAACCCGTGGCCTTGGAGGCCAGCGCGGACGAACGGCTCACGCGCGGGTTCATCTCGATGACGATCAAGCGACCGGTGTTGGGGTTCACGGCAAACTGCACGTTGGAGCCACCGGTCTCGACGCCGATCTTCTCCAGAATGGCGAGCGAGGCCACGCGCATGCGCTGATACTCAAGGTCGGAGAGCGTCTGCGCCGGCGCCACGGTGATGGAGTCGCCGGTATGCACGCCCATGGGGTCGAGATTCTCGATGGAGCACACGATGATGCCGTTGCCGGCGTGGTCACGCATGACCTCCATCTCATACTCTTTCCAGCCCTCGATGGATTCCTCGACCAGCACCTCGTGGGCGGGCGAAAGCTCCAAGCCCTGGCTCACGATGGAGACGAGCTCCTCGTGGGTGTGAGCGATGCCGCCGCCGGCGCCGCCGAGGGTAAAGCTCGGGCGCAGTACGCAGGGATAGCCCACGCGCTCGGCGATAGCCTCGGCGTCGGCCACGCTGTAGGCATAGCCCGAGCGCGCGACCTCCAGGCCAATCTCGGCCATGGCCTCGTTAAAGAGCTTGCGGTCCTCGCCGCGCTCGATAGCGGCCAGGTCGCAGCCAATCATCTCGACGCCGTACTTGTCCAGCGTGCCGTCTTTCGCCAGCTCGACGGCGGCGTTCAGACCGGTCTGGCCGCCCAGCGTGGGCAGCAGCGCGTCCGGGCGCTCTTTCTTGATTACGCGCTCGATAAACTCGGCGGTGATGGGCTCGACATAGGTTCGGTCGGCAAGACCCGGGTCGGTCATGATGGTCGCCGGGTTGGAGTTGACCAGGATGACCTCAAAGCCATCCTCCTTGAGCACCTTGCAGGCCTGGGCGCCGGAGTAGTCGAACTCACAGGCCTGGCCAATAACGATGGGACCCGAACCAATGACGAGGATGCGCTTGATGTCAGTACGTTTCGGCATGTTTAAAACCTCCTAGAGAGGCTGACTCAATGTTTTGGAAAAGTCAGCGAGGGTGCAGCTGGTGCATCAGGTTGCCGTGATGCGAGGGCGCGCTGGGCTTATGCCCGCGCGTCCGAAGCAGAACGGCAAGATGATGTGCCAGATGCAGCCGCAGCGTCGACCGGTCCGCCGTTCGGTAGAACGGCGGAACCCTCGTCGGCAAAATTCCAGCCGGCAAGGCGGTCCTTCGCGGTGTCGATGTCCAGGTAGTTCTCCTCGCCATCCATGAGTCGCGTAAAGGCGGTAAAGAGATAGTGAGCATCGGTGGGGCCGGGCGAGGCCTCGGGATGGTACTGAACCGAGAAGCACGGGGCGTCGAGCAGCTGGATGCCCTCGGCGGTGCCGTCGTTGAGGTTCACGTGCGTCAGGCGAATGCGGCCGAAGCGCTCGTTCATCACGACCGGCGCGATGCCGCGACGCACCCAGGCGCGCAGGTCGCCATCGGCCGCATGCTCGGTCTCACCGCCGGAAAGCTCCGGGATCAGTTTGCCCAGACTGGGGAACAGCAGGCCAAAGCCGTGGTTTTGCGCGGTAATCTCCACGCGACGGCTCACCAGGTTCATAACCGGCTGGTTACCGCCACGGTGGCCGAATTTAAGCTTTTCCATTTGGGCGCCGCACGCCAAGCTGATCATCTGGTGACCAAGGCAAATGCCAAAGACCGGCACCTTGCCGATCAGCTGCTGCACCTGCTCGTAGGTCTCCACCACGGCGTCGGGGTCGCCGGGGCCATTGGACAAAAAGACGCCGTCGGGATTCATGTCGAGCACCTCACTCGCGGGCGTGTCCCACGGCACGACGGTAAGGTCGCAGCCGGCGCGGACCAGCCCCTCCAGAATGCCGCGCTTCACACCGCAGTCGTAGGCGACCACTTTGTGACGGGCAGGAGCGGCAACCGCAAGCGCAAAGTCATGCGTGGCAGGCAGGTCGGCGGCCACAAACTCGTGAGGTACGGGGCAGCTTACGGTCTTGACCAGGTTCTCGCCTACCAGCGTGGGCGCTGCGGCCAGACGCTCGGCAAGCTCGTCGACGTCGAAGATCTCGGTCGAGATAATGCCCATCTTGGAACCATTGTCGCGCAGATGGCGCACCAGGGCGCGGGTGTCGACACCTTCGATAGCGACGATGCCGTGAGCGCGCAGGTACTCCGGCACGCTGACGGCCGAGCGCCAGTTAGAAGGCGTGGCGCACATGTCGCGAACGATCATGCCGCGCATAGCCGGAGCGCTCGCAGGGCGCACGTCGTCGCCGGGGAAGGCCGACTGGACGTCGGTCTCGTCGATACCGTAGTTGCCGATCTGCGGATAGGTCATGGTTACGATTTGGCCGGCATAACTCGGGTCGGTCATGACCTCAAAGTAGCCCTCGAGCGAGGTGTTGAAGCAGACTTCGCCGGTCGCGGTGCCCGCGGCGCCGCATGCACGTCCATAAAAAATGGTCCCATCCTCAAGATACAGGATGCAGGGACCGCAGGTGCCCTTGCTGGTTTTGGCCAGCATGCGCTGGCAAAGCTCGCTGGGCGCGAAGGTGCGGGCGGCAGCGCCCGCGGTATGGTTGTTCGCCATAATTCTCCTTCCCGGTCTCACAGGACCGGCTTAAAGGTGTGTAGTTAGGCCTCGCGGTATTGTAACCGCAAGTATGCCTCATGGCGTTAATTTCATTGAAATGTTTACGAAATGATAATTATGACTTTCTATGCATAATGATTTTTGAATCCCCGTCCCAGAAAAATCATCCCGCGTGGTCACTTGGCTCACGCGGGATGATGGCGTCTTATTTTTTCTTGTCCTGCTCCAGCAGTTCGGACGGTGAGCGATCGGGCTTGCCGCCGCGGAAAATCTCGCGGCCATGCAGACGATGCTCCAGGTCACGTTCGGCCTTTTCCTCGTCAATCTTGGTCTGGCTCACCACCGGGTCCTCAATCAACGACGACACCGAGTTCACCTGCTTCTGAATGCGCTCGGCGATGGTGTCATCCATACTCACGATGCGCATCTTCCAGTCGATACTCGTGGCGTTGGATGAGCTCTTGGTCCACACGAACGTCAAAATGGCGCTCTGGTGGCCCCGCGCGGGGAACATGCCAAAGAAGGAATCGTGCTGAATGTTGCTATCCTCGTCGATATAGGCGTGAACGTTATACACCACGCGGTCGATCTTATCGTTGAGCAGCGCGTTGGTCGCAAGCGCCGCGGCCTGGATCTGCCCGTTGGACAGCAGCTCGAGCTCGTTGGCAGACGATGTGTCCAACACCGTCACCTCGACCGTGCCCGTACGCTCATCGGCTTCATCGACGGTAAAGTCGAGCGGGAACTGCGTAAAGCCGTTGCCCCACTCAAGGCCGCCCTTCAGCGCCGTCGAAACGGTATCGACCGAAACGCTCTCGGACAGGTTGGCGGTATTCAGGCGACGCATCACGCCGTAGCCAATCTGCATGCCCACGATCAGCACCAAGATGCCGATAACCACGGCCATGGCAGTCTTCGTAATGGTATGGCTCACCTGCGAACCCGAAGGATCGTCCTCGGACAGCGGGTCGATATGTTTTGCCTGGCTCGCGCGGTCCTCGCTGCGCAGCTGCGCTAGCGCCGCTTTGTCACCGCGCTTGGCCGCAGCCTCCTTCTCACGCATGCGCTCGGTACGCTTTTTGGCGAGCGTGGGATCCAAGACGCCGGATGCATCGATTTCGGAGAATAACTCCGTCACTTCTTCCGGAGTCAAAGGGTTCTTGTCAGCCATAAACTTCCTGTCATATCAATCAGTCGAGCTCGTGCGCACGCGCACCTTCGAACTGCATTCGATAGTAACGGGCATAGGTGCCGCCACGGGCGAGAAGCTCCTCGTGCGTGCCACGCTCCACAACGCGACCATGCTCAACGGTCGCAATCTCATCGGCATGCTTAATGGTCGAAAGACGGTGGGCGATAATAATCGTGGTGCGGCCGCGTGCCAGCTCTTCGAGTGACTCCTGCACCGCCTCCTCGCTCTCGTTATCCAAAGCACTCGTCGCCTCGTCCAAAATCAGGATCTTGGGGTTCTTGAGAAACACACGCGCGATGGCAACGCGCTGCTTCTGTCCGCCCGAAAGACGGCTGCCGCGCTCGCCCACCACGGTGTCGTAGCCCTGCGGAAGCGACTCGATAAAGGCATCGATGTTGGCGCGACGGGCGGCCTCGGCGATCTCTTCTGCCGTGGCGCCCGGCTTGCCGTAGGCGATGTTCTCGCCAATCGTACCGTCAAATAGATAGACATCCTGCTGCACCAGGCCGATGGCGCGGCGCAGGCTCTGCTGCGTCACATCGCGCACGTCCTGACCGTCGATGCTAATGGATCCGGTAGCCACGTCATAAAAGCGCGGCAGCAGCGAACAGGTTGTGGACTTGCCGCCGCCCGAAGGGCCAACCAAAGCGATGGTCTGCCCGGGCTTGATGGACAGGTCCATATGGTCGATAACGGGACGCTCGTCGGCATAGCCCTCGCCCAGCTCGACATCCTCGTAGTTAAAGCACACGTCGTGATACTCCACGGCGCCGGCGGTCACCTGCAGATCCGTAGCGCCCGGCTTGTCCTGGATATCCGGCGCCGTCGAGAGCACCTCGTCCATACGCTTAAAGCCGGCGATAGCCTTCTGATACGTTTCGGCCGAATTGACGAGCGTCTCGAGCGGCGTGCAGAACAGCGAAATATAGAGTGCAAAGGTCGCCATATCGACCGCCTGCAGCTGTCCCTGGGCGACCAGCCAGCCGCCCAGCAGCACCACGATCACATAGAGCACACCAGAGAGCAGGCCATACGTCGCGGTATAGACGCCCATGGCGTGATACATGTTCTCCTTGGACGAAAGATAGCGATTGTTGGAGGCGCGGAACTTGGCACGCTCGGTCTCCTCGTTGGCAAAGCTCTTGACCACGCGCATGCCCGCCAGCGAATCCTGCAGCTGCGCATTGATGCCGCTGATCTTTTTGCGGTTGTCGCTAAAGACCTCGCGCATACGCATGTTCTGCCAAAACATGATGACCGCAAACGCCGCCGTCACCACGGCCATGGCGAGCGCCAGCACCGGGGCGATGGTAAAGAGGATCACAAACGAGCCGATAATCTCGATACCGCAGATGATGATCCACTCGGGTACGTGGTGCGCCGCCTCGCAGATATCGAACAGGTCGTTGACCACGCGGCTCATCATGTCGCCCGAGCTGTTGCGATCGAAGTACGCAAAGCTAAAGCGCTCATACTGGTCGAACAGGTCCTCGCGCATTTTGGACTCCATACGCGCGCCCATCACGTGACCCCAATAGCTCACAAAATAGCGGCAGGCGCAGCGGACGGCATACATCAGCACCAAGCCCACCGCGATCATGCCGAGCGCCTGCATAATGGCAGCCTGACCCTGAGTAAACAGCCCACCGGTCAAATTGCGCAGGATAATGGGGAACGCCAGGTCAATGGCGGCAAGCACCAGAGCACAAACAGTATCAGCAACAAAAAGCCCCATCTGGGGCT
>DBFAHJ010000048.1:0-9964 GCA_048227095.1 Collinsella aerofaciens
GAGGTTTTCCTCGATCCAGGCGACGGCACCCTTGGGATCCTTAGTGAGGTCGATGTACTGTTTGCCCTTGGGCGACAGCAGCGTGATGCCCAGGCGGTCGGTGTCGGCCTTCATCTCGTTGTAATAGGTGCGAACCTGCGGAGCCAGGACGATGACGTTGTACTGGTCCATGATGGCGTAGTGACTGCCGTAGGCACCGGCGTTGGCGGTAATGTCGATGCCCAGCTCGTCGGCGCCTTCCTTAAGCGCGTTGGCGAGCAGTGCAGAGGTGCCGGCGCCAGCGCACAGAACCAGAACCCTCAGATCCTTGCCCTTAAGGGCGGACGGAGCTGCGGAGGCCTCAGTGGCAGAAGCGGTCTCGACAACAGGAGCCTCAACGGCGGGGGCGTCAGCGGTCTTGACGGTCTTGGTCTCCTCGGCCTCTTCTTCGGCCAGGGTCTCGGCCTCCTGCTTGCACAGGACGTTGTCGTAGGCCTTGCAGAACGGGTAGTAGATCAAGAAGTCAACGACCAGCAGGACGACAACCAGGACCAGAGAGATCGGCTGGAAGTTGGTGTCGATGAAGGTGCCGATCGGTCCGGGGAGTGCCCACGGCATGGCATAGATAAAGCCGTTCATGCCCAAAAAGTCGATGAAGAACTTACCAATGAGGACGTTGGCCACGGGGGCAAACAGGAACGGGATTAGGAAGTACGGGTTGAGGATGATGGGCGCGGCGAATAGCAGCGGCTCGTTGACGGCGAACATCACGGGTACGACAGAGGCTTTGCCGACGGCCTTGAGCTGCTTGGAGCGCATAAAGAGCAGGAAGATGATCGGGACAATGAACGTGGCGCCGGTGCCGCCGAGTTCGCCGATGTAGTTACCGAAGTTCTCGGTCAGGGCGAGGGCGGGGTGACCGCCGGCCTGCAGCGTGGCGAGGTTGGTGGTGATGTTGCCAAACAGCGCGGCGTTGAGGGCAGGCTTAACGACCGAGGGGCCGTGGATGCCCATGAACCAGAACAGCGGGATCATGAACCAGATGAGGGCGAGGCCGGCGTAGGAATCGGCAGCGGCGAACAGCGGGCTCACCAGCGTGGAGATGACGTTGGCAAACGGGACGGCCAAGCAGGTGCGGCAGATAACGTCGATGACGGCGACAAACAGGATGGAGAAGCTGAAGGCGAAGATGTCGCGGAAGTTCTGGGCGATGGCGCCGGGGACTTCTTTGGGCAGCTTGATGGTGATGTCTCGCTTAATGCAGAAGGCATAGATGTTGACCGTGGCAAATGCGGCGACAAAGGAGCTCAGCAGGCCCTTGGTGCCCATGTTGTCGGTAAAGAACACCGAGACATCGGCGCCGTCGATCTTGGCACTCGTCTGGGTAACGGCCAAGATGAGCATAGCGCACATGGCGGCGACCATGGTGCTCGTGGCGTTGATGGCCTTGCCGGCAGGCATGCGGCGGTTCTTGGAGCCGGTCAGCGCGCTTGCGGTGGTGCCGGCGACCATGATGCCCACGACGCCCATCGTGAAGTTGTAAACCTTGTTGCAGAAGTTCACGACGTCGACGTTCCACCAGTCGGGCAGCGTAAAGCCGCCGACCGTGGCGACAACGCCCGGCAGGGTCGAAATAAGCAGGAAGACAGAAGAAGACAGGATGATGGGCATTGCTGCCAAAAAGCCGTCTTTAATGGCCTGAAGGTAGATGTTCTTAGAGACCTTGTCGAAGTACGGCTGACCTTTCTCCAAGAACTTAACGATCGATTCCATAGTTCACGCTCCTCTTTGCATGAAATCTTAATGGCATGGACGTTGAAAACCTATATGGTCTCCCGCTTGCTAAAAGCCCGGGTGCAGGCGGGGTCGGTCCCAGGGGGAGAGAGGGGAGCGGCTGGGTTTGTATCGCATGGGGCCGCTCCCCCTCGGGGGAAAGCGAGGCGATGCGCTACTGCGCGTCCGCCATAGTGTCGGCGAGCTCCTTGTACCAGAGTGCCGACTGCTTGATGTAGCGTTTTTGCGTGTCGAAGTCGATGTAGAACAGGCCGTAGCGCTTGTTATAGCCATTGGCCCACGAGAACTGGTCCTGCAGGCTCCAGATAAAGTAGCCCTGGACGTCGACGCCCTCGGTACGCGCCTGGAGCACCTTCTCCATGTGCTGGTCGACAAAGTCGATGCGCTCGGGATCGGCGACGATGCCGTTTGCGTCGGGCTCGGGGTCCTTGTGGCCCAGGCCGTTTTCGGTGATATAGATGACGGGGAGGTTGGGATAGGTGGCGCTGATGTGCTTGAGCGTGTCGTAGAGGCCTTGCGGGTAGATGAGCCAATCCCAGTCGGTGGTGGGGATACCCGGCATATCGACCTGCTGCCCGACGCCCTTAAACTTAAAGCACGAGGTGCCCTTGTCTCCGGTGCCGTTAAAGCTGTTGGTGGACTCGCCATCGTAGGCGGCGATAAACGCCGACTGATAGTAGTTGAGGCCGAACATATCGTTGCGGGGCGCCGCCTTGGCGAGCTCCTCCATGTCGCTGTCCTCAACCGTAAGCGTGGCGTTGTTGGCACGCAGAATCTCGTTGATGAGTGAGAGGGTGCGCGCGGAGTAGTGACCCAGGAAGGCGCCGTCCATGATGAAGTCGGTGTAGAAGGCGTTGTACAGGTCGGCGGCGTGCTGGTCGGCGGGCGAGTCTGTGGCAGGATATGCCGGCGTCAGGACGTTGACCATGCCAATGCGTCCGCCCAGGTGCTCGGTCTCGTCAAGATCCTTATACAGGTTGACGGCGCGGGCGTGGGCAACGAGCTCGTTGTGCTGGCTCTGGATGCCGCTCGTCACATCAAAGTGATGGTTGGGCGGGAAGTTGCCTTGGATGTATTGGGAGTGCGAGAGGCTGATGAGCTCGTTGATGGTGAACCAATTCTTGACCTCGCGGAACTCGCGGAAGCAGAACTCGGCATAGCGCACATAGGCGTCGACGGTCTTGCGGTTGAGCCAGTCGCCCTGGTTGAACAGGGCGGCGGGGGAGTCAAAGTGATGCAGGGACACATAGGGCTCGACGCCATACTTTTTGCAGCAGGCGAACAGCTCGTGGTAGTGCTTAACGCCCTCGGCGAGGGGCTCGGCATCGTCGCCGTTGGGGAAGATGCGGGTCCAGGCGATGGACACACGGATGGCGTTGAGTCCATGCTCGGCAGAAAGGCGGATATCCTCCTCGTAGCGGTTGTAGAAATCACTGGCCGGGTCGGGCAAAAAGCGACCCTGGGCGACAAGGTAATCGTCCCACATGGTCTTACCCTTGCCTGCCACCTTCGTGGAACCTTCCGTTTGGTACGCGGCGGTTGCGGCGCCCCAAACAAAGCCCTTCGGCAGCTGCTGTACGCGGTTTAGCAAAGACATATGCATACACCCTCTCGTCTCGCTGTTCGATATTGTGCGTTTGCGCTCAGGAGGCTCCCTGGTTAGCGTTCAGCGGTGAAAAAGCCCGATAAACACTATCTTAAAATGATTAGAACCAAAATGAGCACGTGAACATTTGACAATGAGCACGTTAACATCCGGCTGGGATGTATAGAAACAAAACAACTTCAAACAGCCGCGAACGGTTGTATTTGTTCGGTAAGCGGTTTTGATTGACAGAAGTTTTCATGTTGTGGTATATGGCTCGGGTATCATGAGCACGTTATCAATGTATGTACGATGCGCCATGGGCGCGGGGAATAGTTGGGAAGCAGGTTAGCGTGGAAGGCATGGCTCAGCAGACAAGGAATGGTCATTCGGCGAGCGCGGCAGAGGTTGCGGCGCTCGCTGGCGTGAGCCGCCAGACTGTGTCTCGCGTGGTCAACGGTATGCCTAACGTGACGGAAAAGACGCGCAAGCGTGTGCTGGCCGCCATGGAAGAGCTGGGCTTTCGTCCCAATTTTGCTGGAGCGGCGTTGCGCGGCGGGTCGTATCGTTCTATTGGCCTGTGCATGTACAACATCACACGTGTCGGTAACCTGGCGACGCTCGAGGGTATCATGCAAGCGGCGCGCGAGCACGATTTTGCCGTCACTATGATCGAGATGGGCGGCGACAAGCCCTATACACTTGCCGATGCCTCGCGCCGCATGGTCGAGCGACCCGTCGACGGCATGATTCTCAACATGAACCGCATGGCTCCCGATTTTGAGGAGTTTGTTCCCCAGCTGGGAGTGCGAACGGTCATCCTGTCCATGTATGCGCATCCGCGCTGCACGACGATCGACTCCGACCAGTATGGTTCGTGCGAGCTGTTGACCAATTATCTGCTGGAACATGGTCACTCGAATATGCGGTTTGTGGCGGGTCCGGAAAACTCGATTTCCTCGCGTTTTCGTGAGGCCGGTTGGCGCGATACGCTGGGTCGTGCTCATGTCGATGCCGCTCCGATGCTGCGTGGCGATTGGAGTGCGGACAGTGGGTACGCCATGGGCGAGCGGATTGCGGCCGAGGTGCTTGCCGGCGGGTCGCAGGCGCCGACTGCCGTGCTTGCGGCAAATGACCAGATGGCGCTGGGCGTTATCGCCGCGCTCGAGAACGCGGGCCTGTCCGTGCCCGACGACGTGAGCGTGGTTGGTATCGACGACGCACTCGAGGGACTTGTTCCTCACAATCGACTGACGACGCTGCGATTTGATTTGCGCGGTGTCGGTAAGCTTGCGTTTGAGGCGGCGATTGGAGAGAGCTCGTCTATCGAGGCGATTCATGTGCCGAGTACGCTGGTCGAACGCTCGACTGTTAGGGACATGCGGGGTTAGGTCCTACTCCGTTTGTCTCGATTTGTAACAGGTAGACGGTCAAAAGCGGGCTACGTGTTACAGATTTAGATTCTTCGGAAAGAGCAATCCTGTTCGTCTCAATCTGTAACAGCTAGGACCAAAAAACTCGGCTAGATGTTACAGATCGAGACAAACGTGCGACACGGTCCGCCCAAAAAAGGCCGGGGGCGGCGCGCCGTGTGACGTGCCGCCCCCGGCTGAGAAATGGGGACAGGTTATGTGAGCGGGCAACCCCGCCAGTCACTAGTCCAGACGACGGGTCTGCGCCACGTGCTTATACCAGTATGCGCTTGCCTTGGGTGTGCGCTTCTGGGTTTCAAAGTCAACGTAGAAGAAGCCGTAACGCTTGTTGTAGCCATTGGTCCAGGAGAACTGATCCTGCAGGCTCCACAGGAAGTAGCCGCCCACGTTGACGCCCACCTCCATGGCCTTGAGCAACCAGCGCAGGTGCTGCTCGATGTAGTCGATGCGCGGCTGGTCGTCCACAAAACCGTCCTTGTAGGGGTCCTTGTAGCCCATGCCGTTCTCGGTGATGAAGATCTGCTTGTAGTTGGGGTAGCGCTGCTTAATGTAGACGAGCAGATCGAACAGACCCTCGGGATAGATGATCCAGTCCCAGTCGGTGGTGGGGATGCCAGGCTTGTTCACGTGCTCGCCAATGCCCTTGACGCGCCAGCGGCCGGTGCCCTTCTCGCCCGTACCGTTGTGGTGCAGGTCGTTCTCGCCATCGTAAGCCTTCAAGAAACGGCACTGGTAGTTGTTAACGCCCAGGTAGTCGTTGTAGAGCGCGGCCTCGCGCATGATTTCCAGATCCTCGTCTAGGATCTCGATGGTGCCGCCCGAGACGGCAGCCAGGCGGTTGGCGCACTCGAGGGTGTCGGGCGCATAGTCGCCGCGGAAGGTGGCGTCGAGCAAGAACTGGTTTTGCAGCACGTGCTCGTTGTTGGCGGCCTTGATGTCGGCGGGGTCGTTCTCGTTGAGCGGATACTTAAACTCCAGCGACTGAATGACGCCGATCTTGCCCTTAAAGCCGCCGTTGTGGAAGGCCAGCACGGCCTTGGCGTGGGCGAGCATCATGTTGTGCTCGCACTGGAAGGCCTCGGCCAGATGCGCCTTGACGCCACCGGGGAAGGTGCCCTCGATGTAGGTGTTGGAGGCGTCGGCCCAGATCTCGTTAAAGGTGAACCAGTAGGTCACCTGGTCGGCGTACTCCTTAAAGCAGAAGGTAGCAAAGTCCACAAAGGCGTCGATGGTCTCGCGGTTGAGGAAGTCGCCCTTCTCAAAGAGGGACAGCGGCGTGTCAAAGTGATGCAGCGTGACAAACGGCTCAACGTGGTGCTTATGGCACTCGGCGAAGAGGTCGTGATAGAACTGCACGCCCTCGGGGTTAATCTCACCGGTACCGTTGGGGAAGATGCGGCTCCAGGCGATAGAGAGGCGAATGCCGTTGATGCCGAACTCCTCGCACAGCTCCAAATCGACGGGGTACTGGTTGTAGAAGTCCGAAGCGGGATCGGGGGAGAAGCGCCCCTGGGCCTCCAGGAAGTCGTCCCAGGCGACTTTGCCTTTACCATGGGTGCGGGTCTCGCCCTCTACCTGGTAGGCAGCGGTAGCGCCGCCAAAGACAAAGTCCTCGGGAAACTGCGCAGGCGGGTTGGTGACGCTAGCAGGGTTAACGGACATGATGATCCAATCGTCTAAATCGAAGGGCCAGCCGGTCTTGGATGGTCGGCTGGCCCTGAGCGTTACTTACTTCGAGAGTTGCTCGCTTACGAAGGCGAGAGACTTATCGCCGTTTTGGGAAAGCTCGATGTACTGCTTACCGCGGCAGGCGACGCACTTGTTGCCCACGCGCTCGCAGTCCTTCTGCAGGTCGGCCAGGTAACTGGCGGCCTGCGGGGCCAGGACGACCAGATCGAAGTCGGGGAGCATGTCCACGTGGTTGCCATAGGCCTCGGCAGCGGTCTCAAGATTGATGCCGCGCTCCTTGGCGGCCTTGGCCAGCGCGTTGGCGAGCAGGCCCGAGGTTCCGCCGCCCTGGCAGAGCACGAGCACGCGCTTGCCGTTGAGGTCGCTGGCGGTCGTTGCCTCGGTGGCGGCGGGAGCGACGTCGGACTTCACGGCCTCGGCAGCAGCGCCGGCGGCAACGCTCTTGGCGTCAGCCTTGCCCTGGAAGGCATCGTTGAGCTTAGCGGCCTTCTCGGCGTTCTTGGCTGCGAGCTCCTCCTGGGAAATCTCGGCCTCCTCGGCGCACTTCTGGGCGTCATAGGCACGGAAGAACGGATAGTACAGAACGAAGTCGACGACCAGGATAAGGGCGAGCATCACAAAGGCGAGCGGCTGGAAGCCCAGGCCCATGATGGTGCCGATGGGGCCGGGGACGGTCCAAGGCAGGGTGTACATAAAGCCGTTCATGCCCAAGAAGTCGATAAAGATCTTGAGGATCCAGATGTTGGCGATCGGGGCAAAGACAAACGGGACAAAGAAGACGGGGTTGAGTACGATGGGCGCGGCGAACAGCAGCGGCTCGTTGACGGCAAAGCAGACGGGGACGATGGCGGCCTTACCGACGGCGCGCATCTCCTGAGACTTGGCCAGGAAGCAGAACATAAAGACCAGGACGAGCGTGGCGCCGGTGCCGCCCATGCAGACGACGAAGTACTGGGCACCCTGGGTCAGGACAGCGGAAGCGTGCTGGCCGGCCTGGAACGCAGCCAGGTTGTCGGTCATGTTGGCAACGAGAGCGGCGGCGATGGCGGGCTCGACGATTGAGGGGCCGTGGACGCCCACGAACCAGAAGAGGCTCATGGCGCCGTAGATCACAGCGAGGCCGATGTAGCCATCGGCAGCGGTGAACAGGGGCTGGAACACCTGGATGACACCCTGGGCAAAGCAGAAGCCAAAAGCAGCGCGGAAGACGATGTCAAAAACCCAAAAGACGGTGATGCAGACGGAGAAGGGGATGATGTCCTTAAAGGTCTGCGAGATGTTGGGCGGAACCTGCTCGGGCATCTTGACGGTGATGTTGCGCTTAATGAAGAACTTGTAGATGATGCCAGTCACAAACGCAGCGATGAAAGCGGTCAGCAGGCCCTTGGAACCAAGGTAGGTGGTGTTGAAACCGCTGGCGGCGTCCGTGGCGATCGTGTCGCTCGAAAGGAGCAAGAAGCCGATGATGGCCGCGCACATGCACGAGATGAAGTTGATCTGGTTGTTCTTGGGCAGATCGCGGTTCTGAGCGTCGGCGAAGTGCTTGGCCGTGGTGGCGGCGCAGGCGATGGCCAGGATGCCCATGGAGTAGTTGTAGCACTTCCACAGGGCGTTGTTGATGTCATCGGGCCAGTAGAAACCCCAGATGTTGGGGACCGAGGCTACCAGGCAGAAGATGGACGAGAAGATGATGATGGGGATGACGGAGATAAAGCCGTCGCGGATCGCCTTGAGGTACTTGTTGCGGGCGATCGCGTTGAAAAAGGGCTGGCCCTTTTCGATGATGGCGATGAGTTGCTCCATGCAATGCTCCTAAGAGTCGGTGGGTTAGCAACGATGGTAGCTTTTGACTTTCGGTTGCCAAAATGTTGACGTTGCCATTTTGTGACACAAAAAAAGAAGCGAACCGGTGGTTCCTGTGCCTGCGAACCGTCGATTCCTTACGCGTAAACGTTTGAGCCGCCCGGTGGCTCTGTGTTTGCACAATGGCAACGTTAACATTTGGTCGACAAAAGCCGTTTGGGGAAGCAAAAATGTCGGTGAACGGTAGGTTTTGGGTGGTGAGCGTATGGTGGGGGAGGCGTTGGATATACTTGAAGGCGGTAAAAATGACTGCGCAAGGTGCCATCAATGGCATCGTTGACATAGAAAGATCGACCTATGGCCGCTGTTAAAAAATCGGTATCCGTTAAGGATGTGGCGCGTCTCGCGGGCGTCTCGGAGCAGACGGTCTCGCGCACCGTGCACGATTCGCCCAGCGTGCGCCCCGAGACCAAGGAACGCGTGCGTGCCGCCATGCGCGAGCTGGGGTATCGCCCCAATTTTGCCGGTCGATCGCTGCGCCGCGGTAAGTTTAAGACCGTCGGCGTCGCCATGTTCAACATTACCGGCACCGGCAATCTCGACCGTATGGAGGGCTTTGCCGCCGCGGCCGATAAGCACGGCTATGCCATCACCCTCACTAAAGTAGACGGGCATCCGTATACCCTCGAGAGCGCATCGTCGCGCATGAGCGCACTGCCAGTGGACGGTATGGTTGTGATCATGAATCGCATGCCGGCAGACTTTGGCACTTTTGAGCCGCTGCCCGGCATGCAGACGGTGCTCGTTACGATGTTGGAGCACCCGCTCTGTTCAACGGTCGATAACGACCAGTTCGATTGCTCGCGCCAGGTGGTCGAGTACTTGCTGGAGCGGGGGCACAAGACCGTGCACTTTATCTCGTGTCCCGAGCGCTCGCTTTCGGGCATGCGGCGCGAGGAAGGCTGGCGCGAGACATTGCGCGCGCATGGCATTGAGCCACCGCGACTTATCCGTGGCGATTGGACGGCGCAGAGCGGATATGCCGCAGGTCAGGCCCTGGCGGATGATCCGACCTGTACGGCCATTTATGCTTCCAACGACGCCATGGCCTACGGCTGCATTCGCGGGCTCGAGTCGCGCGGAAAGCGCGTGCCCGAGGACGTGAGTGTGGTGGGTGTTGATGACAGCCTGGGCGATATCGTGCCCGACCGTCGCCTGACCACGGTGCGCTTTGACAACAAGCGCGTCGGCATGTGGGCGGTCGACAAGATTGCCGGCGCCGAGGGCGTTGCGCCCGGTGTGGAGCACATGCTGTTTCCGGGCGTGCTCGTCGAGGGCGATACGGTGCGCGATGTACGCTAGGGGCGCAGGTCTGTTTGGGTTGCCGCTAATTGTGTTCGATATTGTTCAGATTGGTTTAAAAACCGTTCACGGGCGAAAAGCGACCGTTCATAGCTCGAAATCACGTTTTGCGCTGTTCTTTTTTGTTTGAATGTTAATGTTTCTGTCATACAGAACGCAGCGCGTATGCCCGGACGCGATGCTCTCCATTGGTTCATATGTGAAAGGAACGCAATATGGCAACCAAAGAAGAAATCTCGATGGTTGGATTCGAGATTGTCGCATACGCAGGTGACGCCCAGACCGATCTGCTTGCAGCGCTCGATGCTGCTCGCGAGGG
>DBFAHJ010000049.1:0-4118 GCA_048227095.1 Collinsella aerofaciens
TCACGATTTGCCAGCACGTAGCATCCCGTGATGCCCTCGGCGGCCGTCAAGTCGTCAATGCCCTCAAACGAGACCAGATCGCCATCGCCCGTATCGGTGACGGACACGACCGTGCAAAAGCGGTCGCGCTTGAGCGCCGGCGGCGTCAGGGCGACGCGCATACCAGGCTCTAATACAGAAGGAAGCCCCCGCAGCGGCTGCGCGAGGACCTCCCCCTTCCTTCCGTGCGGCTTGACCACACGGGCGATGTTTTTGTACTGGGACCTCAAGGTCCTAGCCCAGAACCTCTACCTCGACAGCAGTGTCGAGGCGAGCGGCCAGTGCACGGGCGAGCGTGCGAATGGCCTTGATGGTACGGCCACGACGGCCGATGACCTTAGCGACGTCATCCTCAGCGACCGAAACCTCAATCGTGGAGGCGTCGTCACCATCGATGACCTCAAGGCTCACGGAATCCGGGTCGTCGACGATCTGAACAACGAGATATTCGACGAGATCGGCGATGCGATCTGAGAGCATTGCCTCACCCTCGAGCTGTGCAGCGTCAACCTCAGGCACGATTTACTCCTCGGCGCCCTCAGCGGCCTCAGCGGCAGCCTTAGCGGCCTCGGCCTCTTTGGCGAGCTGCTTCTTGGACTTCTTGACGACGGTCTCGGTCTTCTCGCCCTCGTTGGCGGCCTTGACCAGAGCGGCGACGGCGTCGGTGAGCTGAGCGCCCTTGGACTGCCAGTCGGCAATCTTCTCGAGGTCGAGGTTGATGGTCTTGGGGGCGGTCATCGGGTTGTAGCGGCCAACCTCCTCGATGATACGACCGTCACGCGGGGCGCGGGAATCGGCGACGACGACACGGTAGTACGGACGCTTCTTAGCGCCGTGACGAGCAAGGCGAATCTTGACTGCCAAAGGAAACTCCTCCAACCAAGCAGCTTTAGGCTGCAACTACAAACAAACAGTTGAACATAATACGCCATCGACGCGGGCAGGTGAAGTCCGTGAGACCAACTTCTTCGGTGTAGTCGAGGGCAAATCCATATCTTAGACAAGAATTCGGGATTTGCAAGCACATACACGCACCCCACATGAGCTGCGCGGTATACTCATGACATGGAAAGACGCGAACATACATACGGTTATGAGGATGCCATGGGCGTCACGCCGCCTCCCTGGACGGGTCCGGCGGTGGGTCTGATGGACCTTGATGCGTTTTTTGCGAGCGTGGAGATGCTCGATCATCCCGAATGGCGCGGAAAGCCGCTCATCGTGGGCGGAGACGCCGATTCGCGTGGCGTCGTGTCCACGTGTTCGTATGAGGCACGTCGCTTTGGCGTGCACTCAGCCATGGCCTCGGCCGAGGCGCGGCGCCTGTGCCCGCAAGCCATTTGGACGCACGGGCACTTTGATCGCTACCGCGAGGTGAGCGCGCAGGTCATGGCGATTCTCGCCGACGAGACCCCGCGCGTTGAGCGCGTATCCATCGACGAAGCCTTTATCGATATCACACCGGGTCGCTTTGCGCCCGAAGACCCGTTGCTGGTTGCACGGCGTATAAGCGACCGCGTGGCAGCGCTGGGAGTGACGTGCTCCATTGGCGTGGGCTGCAACAAGACGGTCGCAAAGATCGCAAGCGAGCGGGATAAGCCGTTTGGGCTGACCATCGTGCGTCCCGGAACCGAACAGCGCTTTTTGGCCGCGCTGCCGGTATCTGCCATGAGCGGCATCGGGCGCTCGGCCGAGGAGCGACTGCGCCGCATGCGCATCTACACCCTCGGCGAGCTATCACGTGCACCGGAATCCACCTTGGCCTCTATTTTTGGCGTCAACGGCGAACGCATGCGCCAGCGTGCGCTGGGACTCGAAATCTCCGAAGTCACGAGTCTCGATGAAGAGCGCGAGGTCAAGTCGGTCAGCAATGAACGCACCTTTGCTAAAGATTTAACTGAGCGTGGGGATATTGAGGCGGCGATTGCGCTGTTGGGTGAGTCGGTGGGACGCCGCCTGCGCCGTCAGGGGCTGACGGGTGCCACGGTAACGCTCAAGCTTAAGTATTCGTATGGCAGCGGGCGTACGGCACAGCGCCGGCTGCCTCATCCGACCGACGATGAGAACATCTTCGTGGCGGTTGCACTCGAACTGCTCGACAACATCTGGCAGGATGGCATGCATGTTCGCTTAGCGGGCATCGGCATGAGCGACTTCGACCACCAAGGCGGCATCCAGACTGACCTGTTCTGCGAGATCGATGACCGCGGAGCCCAATCCAGCGACCGCCGCGACCTCTCCGTCGCCATCGACGCCGTCCGAGACAAATTCGGCGACACCGCCCTTTCCTTCGGCCGCCAATCCCGCTTCAACGATTAACCGCCTTTGGGCAAAAAGAAAGCCGGGCAGGTGCGGAAAACCGCAACTGCCCGGCGATATGCGTGAGGGTAGCTAACCCCGTCTCAAATGAGCTACTAGAGGAGGTTGAGGGGGAGCTGGGGAGCGTCTCCCCAGAGTTTCTCGAGGCGGTAGAAGTCGCGGGCTTCGGGAGTGAAGACGTGGACGACAACCGAGCCGTAGTCCATGAGCATCCAGGTCTTCTGCTCGCGGCCCTCGATGGAGAACGGATGCTCGCCGCAAGCCTCGGCGACCTTCTCCTCGATCTCATCGACAATTGAATCAACCTGGCGGTTGTTGGTACCGGTGGCAAGCACAAAGTAGTCGCATACGTCGGAAAGCTCGGTCAGGTCGAGCACCTGAACGTCCTCGCCCTTCTTGTCGTAGGCGGCCTGCGCGGCGGCGCGGGCGACATCCTCGGCGGCGACACCGCTCGCGGACAGCGAGGCGGCAGTGCGGTCGGACGTGGCGACGAAGCTCTTGTGCTCCACACCTTCAAGAATCTGCTCGTCGGTCATGGTCTCGTCGTCCATGGAATACCTCTTTCTAGACAGCCCGAGCTAGCGCAGCTGGGCGTAATGGTTGTAAATCGTAATAGCTGTGGGATAAAGATAGCGCCCAGACTGGATCACATAGACCAAACCCTGCGCAAAACAGGAGAAGAACAACTCATCGAGCGTCGACTCCCCCACCATCTTGCGCAGCGCATGCGCATAGTCGCCGTGGCGGTTGGGCTCGATGGCATCGGCCACAAAGACCACCATATCGAGCGGCGTCATGTCGCAAGCGCCCACGGTGTGACGGTCGACAGCCTGGAAAACGGCCGGCGACAACTCGGGGAAAAGCTGCGGAAGCTCATAGGCGGCAACAGGACCATGCAAAAGCGGCGTCGCGGCGGAAGGAGAGCCGGCAATCTTAATGCCGTAATGCAGAGCGCGCGTAACCAGCTCGTCGTCGGAGAGCACTTTGTCCCAGTCGTGGATCAGACCGGCAGCAGCGGCATCAAAGCGGTCAACGCCGTAGACCTCGGCCAGATGAAGTGCGGTCTCGGCAACACCCAGCGAATGCACATAGCGCTTGCGCTTATCCTTCATGCGAACATCGAGCAGCTCTTGAATGCGCTTGAGCAGCGCGCGCTCATCGCCCTCAAACTGATCCTCTACCGACAACGTAGACCCCCATCACTCAAAATCTTCTTGGCCCAAATCGGCATATAGCCTGCGTTTGCGAATGTAGCCGAGCACGGACTCGCTCGTAAGATAGCGCACGCTCATACCGCGGGCAACTCGCTTGCGAATGTTCGTCGAGCTGATCGCCAACGCCGGAATCTGAATATAGCGCACGTCGAACGGCAGCCCCGACTCTTTGATTCGGGCACGCGCCGTATCGATATCAAAGCCCGGTCGTGTCGCCGCAATAAAGGTAGCAAGCTCAGCGATTCGTTCGGCATCATGCCAGGTCACGATATCGATAATCGCGTCGGCGCCCGTAATAAAGTAGAGCTTTACCTGCGGCGGGTAAAAGTCGCGAAGGGCATGAAGCGTATCGGCCGTATAGGTTACGCCCGGACGGTCGATCTCGAACCGGCTCGCCAAAAAGGCCGGGTTCGCGGCGGTGGCGAGGACCGTCATGGCATAACGGTCCTCGGCAGGCGTCACCGGCTTGTCAAGCTTAAAGGCAGGAGAGCCCGCCGGCATAAAGAGCACAGCGTCCAAGTCGAGCGACTCGCGCGCCTGCTCGGC
>DBFAHJ010000050.1:0-12385 GCA_048227095.1 Collinsella aerofaciens
CAGTACTCATATTTGGCATTTTTTGCCCACAGGGTCCAAAACCATGCCCCAAAACACAAAAGGAGGGGCCTCGTAAGGCCCCTCCCTAGGAAAGGGGATCGATTTATTCCACAGCCGCAGATTAATCCTAGCCGCTACTCCATCATGTCGAGGACGGAGGGGCGCAGCTCGCTCTCGGCAGCCTCGGGATCGGTCTCGCGCAGGCGGTTGATGTAGCGGTTGTACCACATCACGGCAAGGCCCAAGAAGACAACCACGCCGCCAACGTTGTAGACCAGCGTCAGCCACAGCGGCTGATCAAGCGGAATGGTGCCGCAGATAAGCACGAAGCAGAAGACCACGAGCAGGAAGGCGGCAACGACCAGGCCAAAGCTGCGCGAGCCCATGCGGAAGCCACGGGGAGCAGCATCGAAGTTCTTGCGCAGCATAAAGTAGGCAAGCAGGATCAGCAGCGGCGGGAGCAGAGCGGTGGCAGCCGTCATGTTGGTGACGATCATGAGCAGGTCGTCGAGGTTGCCGGAGCCCAGGGCCGGGATGATCAGGATGGGAACGACGATGGCGAACTGCAGCCAGGCAGCGCGGGCAGGAATGCCGTGCTCGTTGAGCTCGACGATCTTGCTACCAAAAACGCCCTTGGGGATCTCGGTGAAGAAAACCTTGATGGGAGCAGAGGTCCACATCATGAGGGAGCCCAGCGTGGCGGCGAGAAGGATCAAGCCGATGGCGCGCGTAGACACTTCCATGGGAATGCCAAAGTGGGCAAAGACAGCGCCGAATACGTCGAAGATACCGGTGGAGATGGCAACGCCGCCCTCGGGGATGAACAGGTTAACCAGCAGCGAAGCGCCTGCATACAGAAGGCCGATGGTCAGGCCGGCGATAACGACGGTGCGCACGAAGGCCTTGACGCCACCCTTAAGGTCGTTAAGGAACACGCCGACAGACTCAGCGCCGCCAACGCCCTGGATGATCCAGGCAAGCGTACCGAAGAAGCCCCACGCAGTTGCGAAGTTGCTCATGTCGGGAGCCATGTTAGCGGGAGTAGGAGCCGTAGCGAACTCAACGCCGCCAAAGGCAGCAGCCAGGGACAGCAGGATGAACACGGCGGTCAGGCCGAGAGCCGCGGTCGAACCGAAGGAGGAAATGGAGCCGATCCACTTAGCGCCCTTGGTCGAAACCCACGTGGCGATAGCAAAGACGACGATCTCGATAATGGTGATCCACAGCTGCGAAAGCTCGGCGTTGGCACCAAAGAACACGTAGCTCGCGTAGATGATGACGTTGGGCAGGACGGACGCAAAGAAGAACAGGTTAACGAACCAGTAGCTAAATGCCATCAGGAACGCCCAGCGACCACCCATCGAGGTCTTAACCCATGCGTACACGCCAGACTCGGAGTCCTTGTTGAGGCCGACGAACTCGGCGGTAACCAGGGTATAGGGGACAAAGTACAAAAGCGTGGCGAAGAAGAACGACGGCGCAGCTGCCAAGCCGATGGCCGCGTTGTTGTTGATGATGTTCTTGATACCGAACACGGCGGCGACCGTCATGCCCAGCAGAGCGAACGAACCAATCGTTCCTCGTTTTTCAGAGCTCATAAGCCCTCCCAATCATCTGTTAAATGTCATCTAAACCCGTCCGAGCTGCAAGTGCAAACACGGACGGCGCACCTGCTAAGGGGAATGGGGAAAAGGGAGTCAACAAAGCCATCCCCCTTAACGGCGCGAAGCAAACGCCCAGGCGGACGAATACTACTTGTTGGGGAAGGAATAACCTTCGACTGTCACGTGCAGTACCACGACGCGGGGATCCGCGGCATCGGCCACGACACGGTAGGCCTCGTCAATTTCGACGACGGCAACGCCGCCGGTGGGAATCGTCACGGTCTCCCCCGTACCCTCAAAGCGCTCGCGATCATCGATATCGCTGTAGGCGCGCGTACAGGTAAGATCGGCCTTGGAAGCCACCTCAACGGTCAGATTGCCGTCGAGCGGGGCGAGCACGGCATGGTAGCGACGGTGACCGACCAGATCGGCAGTAGCCGCCTCGTGGGCGTTCACCCACCAATACACCAGCGAGTCGCCGATAGAGTACGCCACATCGTGCTGCAGTTCAGAAACGCCGTCGAGTGCCTGACCGGTACGCATCCACTTCTTGACGGACTTCATCTGGGCGTCGAAATCGGCACGCGAGTTAAAGATATGCATGACTTATGCCTCCTTAATGGGTGCCAGCGCCTGAGCCAGATCGGCAGACGTCAGCGGTCGCAGGGACACCTCAAAGCTGAAGCTCTCAAAACGGGTGCGATAGGAATCGAGCACCTCGGAACCCCAAGAGTTCGAGCCAAGGCCGAGCAGCTGGTCGTTGATGTTGACCGTAACCGTGTCGCCCGGGACAAGATCGTAGACGTGCTTGGCGTTATCGATGACCTCGCAGCTATAGGGCCATGCCGAGAACGAGAACGGGTTGGAGGCAGCGTCAGCCGGACGAGTCACCAGTACGCCGTCACCGTGGCTAGAGCGCAGGGCAACCCAGCGGGTACCCTCGCGGTTGGCGCAGTCCTGGGGCATAACGTAGGGCGTGAACATGTCGTCGACCGTAGTGCGGTAATGACCGACCGGGTTGGAGCGCAGCGAGTCCGGATAGTTCTCGCCCGGGCCGTGGCCATACCACTCGACGGCACGATCACAACCGGGAACCTCGAAGGAGATGCCGATGCGCGGGATAATGTCCGAATAGTCGCCGTAGGGCTCGCCGGAAACCTTGAGGTCGACGCGGCCACTCGGAAGCACGGTGTAGACGAGCTCGACGCGCATGCCGAACGCGCGGACGGGAGGAGCGATACGCTGGCTCACGGTAACGACGACCGCATTGCCATCCTGCTTCCAAGAAACCTTGCGGGTAGACGTCTGCATCACATCGATGAAGTTGTCCTTCCACAGGGAGTCATACTCCTGAGCGTGGTTGTCGACGAGCGGATGCCAAAAACCAACCTGGGGACCAGAGGCCATGACGTCGCGGCCGGATGCCTTCCACTCGCTCACGGTACCGTTGACTTTGCTGAAGGCCAGCTCGCCATTGAGGGAGTGAATGCGGATCTCCTGCTCGGTCTCCTCGACCGTAAGCTCAGGACGAGCGGGGGCAGCGATGGCCGGCGCCGAATGGTTGGCGATGGCAAACTGGCTAGCACCCAACTGGAACATCGGCTCGCACCAGACGTGAGCGGCCATGGTGTAGGCGCGCACAGTCAGCAGGGTCTCGCCTACCGCGGCCTCGTGAATCACCAGCGGAAGCTGGACGGACTCACCGGGGGCAACCGCACCGGGCATGAGCGTCTTGCGGCAGACCACGTCGCCGTCCACCAGGGTCTCCGCCGACAGGCAAACATCCTCGAGGGTGGTAAACCAGCGCTTGTTGGTGACAGTCAGCTCGCCCGCCTCGGCGTCATAAGCCATGCGAACCGGGCAGATGACCTGGCCGTACTCGGTAAGGCCCGGGCTCGGCTGCTGCCAAGGGAACACCATGCCGTCGATGCAGAAGTTGCTGTTATTGGGGTAATCGCCGTTGTCGCCACCATACATATCGTAGGCAACGCCGTCCTCGGTCACAGCAGCCAAACCGTGGTCGCACCATTCCCAGATAAACTGGCCTTGGATGCAATCCCAGCGATCGAAGACCTCCTGGTACTCGGACAGACCTCCGGGGCCATTACCCATGGAGTGGCCATACTCGCAGTTGATGCGCGGCTTGGGGAACGGATGCTCACCAAAGTCGTTCATCTGCGACACACGGGAGTACATCGTGGAAATGACGTCGACGGTATCGGCGTTGCGGTCCTCCTCGTAGTGGACCGGACGACCATCGAGCTCGTGAGCCTTGGCGTACATCGCGCGGATGTTGCAGCCATAGCCGCTCTCGTTGCCCAGCGACCACATGATGATGCACGCGTGGTTGCGCTCCTGCATCACCAGGCGCTCAATACGGTCGACGTAGGCCGGCTCCCATGCCGGGTCGTCGGTAACCAGGGCGATGTTGCCGATATTCTCGAAGCCGTGGCTCTCCATATCGGTCTCGGCGACCAGCATGATGCCATACTCATCACACAGCTCGTAGAAGCGCGGGTCATTGGCATAGTGAGAGGTGCGCACTGCGTTGATGTTGTGCTGCTTCATGAGCTCCAGGTCGCGGCGCATGCGATCGAGGCCCACGGCGCGGCCCTTGTGATCGTCGTGATCGTGGCGGTTGACGCCATGCATTTTAAAGTAAGTGCCGTTGAGGTAGATATGATTGCCCTCGACCGTCACCTCGGCAAGACCCTGGCGATGCGGGACGTACTCGCTCACCTTGTCGCCGTCGTAGACCTCAAACGTAAGATCGTAGAGGAAGGGGTCCTCGGGATTCCAGAAGTGGGCATCGGTCACGCTGCACTCGGCATGGCTGTCGACGCACTCACCCGTAGCCACCACGTTCTCGCCATCGCTGAGCGTAAACACAACGCGGGAAGCGCCCTCGGCAACCGTATCGAGCGTGATCAGAGCGGCATCGCCCTCGCGGTGCGTGCGGAACCTAAAGTCGACCAGGTGCGCGGCGGGACGCTGCATAAGGTACACATCGCGGAAGATGCCCGAGGCCCACCACATGTCCTGATCCTCGATGTAGCTGCCATCGCTGTACTGCAGGACCTTGACCGCAAACAGGTTGTCGCCCTCGACGAGCGCGTCGGTCACGTCGAACTCGGCAGACAGGCGCGAACCCTTGGTCATGCCGATATACTGACCGTTGACGTACAGCTCGCCATAGCTCTCGATGCCGTCGAAGCGAATGATCTCGCGAGCGCCGGCAGGAACGGCGGGAAGGTTGACGATGCGCTGGTAGACGCCCGTGGGGTCGTCGGAGGGAACGAACGGCTGATCAACCGGGAACGGGAAACCCTCGTCGGTGTAGGCAAGGTTGCCATAGCCGTCCACCTGCCACAGGTGCGGAACCTCCACGTGATCCCACTCGGGCTTGTACGTGGAGAGTTCCTCGTTGGAGACGGCAGCGGGGCCCTCAAAGAGGCGGAACTGCCACGAGCCGGACAGCTGGACAAACCCGCGCGACAGCTCGCGGCTGTACGTTGCAGCGAGATCGGCGGTCTCGTAACCCATAAAGTACGCATGGGGTGCCAGGCGGTTCCTGTGGGTGAGCGCTTGGTTTTCCCAATCGTTAATGGCGTCCATGGTGATGCTCCTTCATCATCGTAGTGATTCTTGTGCAACCGGTTGTCCTTATCTTACGGGCGATGTAAAAAACTGTGCAACCGGTTGTCCGCTGAACGGTCGATTTGGCCGGGTTAACGGTGCAACCGGTTGTACAATCGCAACACTTATGTCACCCTGAATATCGAAACTCAGCACAAGACATCGTTCTTAAGCTCGTAGGCAACCTCCACGCCCGCTGATATCTCACCCACACGAGACGTATTCGATTTCGGCTTGGTTGCAAAACGACACCGGTCACCGGATATCATGAACGCTGTTCAGGCGCACTATAGTAAGCTGTATCCGCACTAGCCCGTATCAGTGACAACATCGACCGCATTTTCCAGGAGACGCCATGACACAACCAGTTCGCACCGCACCTACGCTTGCCGAGGTTGCCGCAGCTGCCGGCGTGTCGCGCTCCACGGCATCGCGCGCCCTCAACGATTCGCCCCGCATTAGCGAGGAAACCAAAAAGCGCGTCCGCGCGGCGGCCAAGGAAGTCAATTTTGTCCCCAACGCTCGTGGCCGAGCGCTCGCTGTCGGGCGCACGGAAATCATCGCCGTGCTCGTGACCGAGCCTCTGAGTGAACTCTTCAGCGACCCCACCTATAGCGAGTTTTTGAGCGGCATTACCGAGGAACTGTCGGAGTCGTCCTATCTGCCCGTTATCTTGCAGGCGTCTTCTACGCATGAGCGCAACCGCGCACGCGAGCACTTTGAGCGCCGCTCGTTCGACGCCGTGATCGACGTCTCTCCCTACAAAGGCAGCGAGCTGCTCGAGGTGCTGCGCGAGCTGGGCGTACCCACCGTGTTGTGCGGCCAGCTCGAGGGCCACCCCTATCGCGATGTGTTCTCGACGGTCTACTCTGACGACGAAGAGGGCGGACATTTTGCGGCACTCGCCATGAAGGATCGCGGGCGCAAAGATATCGTCGCCGTGTTGGGACCGCAAGACAACCCCGCTGTTGTCGACCGCCTGCGCGGCTACCGCGCCGTCTTGGGCGAAGACCTCCCAGACGCAAACGTTATCTATACCGGCTGGAACAGCGGAGACGGTTATCAGGCCATGCACCAGATCCTCGCGCGCGAGATTGCTTTCGATGGCGTGCTCTGCGGATCGGACCGTATCGCGGCTGGCGTCATCACCGCACTCAACGAGGCAGGCCTATCCGTTCCTGCGGACGTTTCTGTCGTCGGCTTCGACGATCACGAGATTGCGGCGCGCTGCGTCCCCGCGCTCACGACCGTCCGCCAGCCCCTGCGCGAAGAAGGACACATGGCCGCCAACATTGCGCTCGACATGATCAAGGGTGCCGAGCCCACCACCACCGTCATGCACATGCAGCTCGTTCAGAGAGACTCGCTATAAGAAACTGGGGCAGGCTTTCCGCCAAACAGTTGTTGCGGAAAGCCTGTCCCGTTTGAGCGCTCATTCTGGGGCACAGTTTCCGTTAGACAGCTCGACCGGAAAGCGCGTCCCGTTATTTGGCTGGATTCTGGGTCGCAGTTTCCAAAAGGACCCTGTTTGGGAAACTGCGACCCGTTTTGGACGCAAATTCTGGGACGCAGTTTCCGCGACGCCCAGTCAACCTATGCCCTCGCAACGCCCGCGCATAAAAAACGAGGGAAGGCACGCGTCCTTCCCTCGTTGCGGGCAATATGTAGCCGCTTGCCTACATCAGGCGCAGGCTGACGTCCTTGAGCTGGGCGCCGCTAACGGCACTCGGGGCGCCCGACATAAGGTCGGAGCCGCTGGCCGTCTTGGGAAACGCCATGACGTCGCGGATGGAGTCGGAACCGGTGAGCAGCATGCACACGCGGTCCAGGCCCAGAGCGAAACCGCCCATCGGGGGCGCACCAAACTTGAGGGCCTCCATGAGGAAGCCGAACTGAGACTCGGCGCGCTCCTCGGTAAAGCCCAGGAGCTTGAGCATGGACATCTGCATCTCGGCGTTGTGGATACGCATACCGCCACCGCCGGCCTCAAAGCCGTCCATGACAAAGTCGTAGGTGCACGAACCAGCCGCCAGCGGATCGGCCTCGATCTTGGCGATGTCGGTCTCGGTCGGCAGGGTAAAGGGCTGGTGCTCGGCAGCATAGGCCTTGCGATCCTCGTCCCAATGGAACAGCGGGAAGTTGACGACCCACAGGAAGTCGTGGCCCTCGCGCTTGATCTCGAGTGCGTTGGCCATGTGGGAACGCATGCCGCCCAGGATCTCGTCAGAGAGCAGGCGCGGGCCGGCGGCGAACATCACAAGGTCGCCGGGCTCGACGTCCATGCGCTCGCGCAGAGCCGCCATCTCCTCGTCCGAGAAGAACTTGACGATGGGGCTGTTGATGGAGCCGTCCTCGCGGAAGGCGATCCATGCCAGGCCCTTGGCGCCAAACGTGGAGGCCACGCCGGAGAGCTTATCAATCTTGGCACGTGCCCAGGCACCGGCGCCCTTGGCGTTGATGGCCTTGACGACAGAACCCTCCTCGTTCGCGGCGGTCGCAAAGACCTTGAACTTGGAGTTGGCAAAGATGTCGGTCAGGTCGACCAGGTGCATGCCATAGCGGGTATCGGGCTTGTCGGAGCCATAGGTGTCCATGGCATCCCAGTAGTTCATGCGACGCAGCGGCGTGGGCATCTCGACACCCATGCGACCGAAGGCATCGGCAAGAACCTCTTCGAGCGCGCTCATGACATCGTTCTGGTCCACGAAGGACATCTCGATATCGACCTGGGTGAACTCGGGCTGACGGTCGGCACGCAGGTCCTCGTCGCGGAAGCACTTGGCAACCTGGTAGTAGCGCTCGACGCCACCGACCATGAGCAGCTGCTTCAGAAGCTGCGGGGACTGCGGCAGGGCGTAGAAGTTGCCCGGCTGGATGCGGCTGGGGACGATGAAGTCGCGGGCGCCCTCGGGCGTGGACTTGAACAGGGAGGGCGTCTCGACCTCCATGAACTCACGGTTGTGCAGCGCCTCGCGAATGGCAAAGGTGAAGTCGGAGCGCAGCTTGAGGTTGGCCATCATCTCGGGACGGCGAAGGTCCAGATAGCGATAGCGCAGGCGGGTGTCCTCGCTGGTCTCGATGCCGTCCTCGATCTGGAACGGCGGGGTGACGGACGTGTTGAGCACCTCGGCGTGGTCGGTCAGGACCTCGATCTCGCCGGTCGCGAGCTTAGTGTTGGTGGTCTCCTCGCCACGGGCGCGCACGACGCCGTGGATCTTGATGGGCCACTCAGGACGCATGGTCTCGGCGATCTTAAAGGCATCGCCGTCGGAGTGCTCGGGGTCGAAAGTGAGCTGCGTGATGCCCTCGCGGTCGCGAAGGTCGCAGAAAATAAGGCCGCCGTGGTCGCGACGACGGCTCACCCAACCGGTGAGGGTGACCTCTTCGCCCACGTTCTCGAAGCGAAGCTCGCCGCAGGTACGGGTGTGCATGGAATGCTCATCGATGGGACGGGTCTGGCTCATACCAGTGATCCTCCTTTATGGATCTGTGCCGCCCCGTGTCGTTCCGGGCGGCGTCGTACAGATTTGCCCAGCCTGCGTAAACCGCGCAGCCGGACATGGCGTTCTATCTTATCGCACCCACGTCGATGTACCGCGAAAAAGTAACTCTTGCCCAAAGACTTGACGGAGACGAAACAATTGACGCACCGTGGCCGTCGCCAAGGCGCGCGGCGTGCGACAATGTGCCCCAATACAACTGCACTCGGAAAGGCCCGCCATGACTGCACGCCTCATCGTTATGGATATCGACTCCACGCTCATCAACCAGGAGGTCATCGACCTGTTGGGCGAGGAAGCCGGCGTAGGCGAGCAAGTTGCACAGATCACCGAACGCGCCATGCGCGGCGAGCTCGACTTTAAGCAGGCGCTCGAGGAGCGCGTGGGGCTGCTTGCCGGCTTGGACGAGAGCGTGTTCGAGCGCACCTTTGCGCGCGTGACGTTTACCCCCGGCGCGCTGGAGCTTGTGCGCTCGGCGCACAGCAAGGGCTGGAAGGTCGGCGTGGTAAGCGGCGGCTTTCACGAGGTCGCCGATAGGATCGTGGCCGCCGCGGGCATCGACTTTTGCCTGGCTAACCGCCTGGAGGTCGTGGACGGCAAGCTCACCGGTAAGTTGGCGGCAGACATTGTAACCAAGGAGTCCAAGCTCATCCAGCTGCTGGATTGGGCGGTTGAGTGTGGCGTCGATATGGCACACACCGTGGCAATCGGCGACGGCGCCAACGACATCCCCATGATTCAGGCCGCGGGCACGGGCATCGCGTTTTGCGCCAAGCCCAAGACGCGCGAGGCAGCCCCGTTTACCATCGACGAACGCAACCTGATGCTCGCCATGGACATCATCCTGCGCGACTAGTCGATCCGTCTAACAATTGAATCAGTCTGTCCTATAGTTTCCGAACAATTTTGTCTTAGTGTTCGGAAACATACCCTTTGAGTGCTAGACTTTGCGCCGTCGAAGGGAACATATATGGATAAGCAAGATCTTGAGCAATTGCTGAGCGATGTTGCCGGCGGAGCAGTCGCCCCGGCAGTCGCCCTCACGCGCATCCAGACGGCTCCGACCGCCGATTTAGGCTTTGCGCAGCTCGATCTTTCGCGCGGAGTGCGCCAGGGAGCCGGCGAGGTTGTCTACGGTGCCGGTAAAACCGCCGAGCAAATTGCCGCCATTATCAAAGCATTACTTGATGCCGGCCAGGAGCGCATCCTGGTCACACGCTTGGATGCCGAAAAAGCCGCGCGCACCGCTGAGCTTCTCGGCAACGACATCGACCTGGGATATATCCCGGACGCCCAGCTCGCCTTGGTGGGTGGCAAGCCCTCCCCCACCGGCAACGGACGCATCGTCGTCGCCTGCGCCGGCACGAGCGACCTGCCCGTCGCCGAAGAGGCGGCACTGACGGCCGAGTTCTACGGCAACGAGGTCGACCGCCTCTACGACGTAGGTGTCGCCGGCCTGCACCGCCTGCTCGCACATGCCGAGGAACTTGCCCAGGCGCAGGTGGTCATCGCCATCGCCGGCATGGAGGGCGCGCTGGCGAGCGTTATCGGCGGTCTGGTGAGCTGTCCGGTCATCGCCGTTCCCACCAGCGTGGGCTACGGCGCAAGTTTTGGTGGCGTAGCCGCGCTGCTCGCCATGCTCAACTCCTGCGCCAGCGGCGTTTCGGTCGTCAATATCGACAACGGCTTTGGTGCCGCCTACCAGGCAAGTCTTATCAATCATTTGAGCGCCGGCACAACCCGCGCCCGTTAAGGAGCATTCCATGTCCAACCATCAGCACACGCTTATCATCGACGGCACCTCGGGCATCAGCGGCGATATGACCGTCGCGGCCCTGCTCGACCTGGGCGCCAGCGAGGAGCGCCTGCGCGAACAGCTCGCCACGCTGCCGGTCGACGGCTTTACGATCGCCGTGACGCGCGTAAACAAGCATGGCATCGACGCCTGCGACTTCGACGTCCAGCTTGCAGAGGAGCTCGAGAACCACGATCACGATATGGCCTGGCTCTACGGCAACGAAGAAGCTGCCGAGCACACGCACGAGCATGAGCACCACCATCATGATCATGGCGAGCACGAACACGAGCACTGCCACGAGCATGAGCACGAGGCCCACGGCCATGACCACGAGGGCCATCATCACGCCCACCACCATCACCATCGTTCTTTGGCGGAAGTCACCGTCATCATCGATGGCTCGCAGCTAAGCGATGGCGCCAAACGTCGCGCCCTCGCCATCTTTAACGCGCTCGCCGCCGCCGAGGCCAAGGCACACGGCAAAACGCCCGAGACCGTCATGTTCCACGAGGTGGGCGCCGTCGACTCCATCGTCGACGTCTGCTCTGTCGCCATCTGCCTCGACGACCTGGGTATTGAGGACATCGTGGTCGAGTCGCTCTCCGAGGGCCACGGAACCATCCGCTGCGCCCACGGCCTCATGCCCATTCCCGTCCCCGCTGTCGTCAACCTGTGCCAGGCGGGCAATATCGCCCTCACGCCTGCACCGGTCGCCGGCGAGCTCGTGACGCCCACGGGCGCCGCCATCGTCGCCGCGCTGCGCACGTCCGACCAACTGCCCTCACGCTACCGCATCGAAGCCGTCGGCTACGGTGCCGGCAAGCGCCCCTACGAGGGTTGCTCCGGTACGCTCCGCTGTCTGCTCGTTCACGCGGACGCATAGCCATGGATGCCCGCAAAGAAAAAAGCCGCGCTGCCATCGTTGCGGCGTTCTCCGAGCTGCTGCGCGAAGAGGACTACGGCAAGATTACCGTCGGCGACATCATCGCGCGCGCTCACGTAGGCCGCGCGACATTCTACGGCCTCTTTAAGAGCAAAGACGACCTACTGTCCGAGCTCGTGAGCGACATCTGCACCCACGCCCTCGACGACGATGGCACACCGCTCGACGACCCACTCGTGCAGGTCGAGCATATCCTCAACAACCTCTGGGAACGCCGTCAGGGCGTTCGAGCCCTCGTAGCCGGCGCCGGCTCCCGCGTCTTCGCCGACTGTCTCCGCAAGACCATCATGTCACGCGCAGCCGAAACCGTCCCCGCCGACCCCGCAGGCCCCGCCGGCACCATGGACCGCAGCTTCCTACTACACCACATAGCCTCAAGCTTCGTAGCCACCATCCAATGGTGGGCCTGGCACAACTTTCAAGTAGACAAAGCCGACGTAGCCAAAGACTACTTATCGGCCATAAAACCCCTCTTCAACTAAGTAAGAACATCATCCCAAAGCATCGCCCCAACCCAGGGCGCCACGCATCCCAAAGTGTCACTCGCGCTTCACCGCCCCCAACAGCAACAAGCCCCTCCCATCCAAATCCAAATTCAGATTTATATGTTGGGCTGCTTGTTCCAACGCGGCCAAGATCCCGCAGCTGTCCGCATGGGGTAACTTCCCAGCGCATTCCGCAGGACGAAAGAACCCCCGCCGCACATTGAACTGCACCCCAAAACTTGGACGGCTTAAATAAGAACTACGCCGCAAGGGACTGTCTCCGGAACTCCTCCGGGGTCAGTCCCTTCAGTTTAACCTGGCGCCTCCTCGTGTTCCAATGGACCACGAAGTCGTCGAGGTCCGCCTTGAAGGACTCGAAGTCCGGCCACGTCCTTCCGCGGAAGAACTCGTCCTTGATG
>DBFAHJ010000051.1:0-3358 GCA_048227095.1 Collinsella aerofaciens
CCGCAGCCCATGGCCTCGAGGTCGGCCACGATCGCAGCCTCGCCCTCGGAGTGCTTGCCGCCGCGCATGCCGGTGTACTTGCCGGACTGGACGAGCGTGCCCTCGGCAGCGTGGGCGCAATCCCAGTCGACGGTCTCGGCATGGAAGGTATCGATGGTCTCGCCGCTGGCCTCGACGGCAGCGCGATCGTCATCGTCCAGGATGATCGGCACGATGGGCAGATCATACTTACGGGCAAACTCAAAGTCACGCTGGTCGCCACAGGGAACGGCCATGACGGCACCGGTACCGTAGTCGGCAACGACATAATCGGCAACCCACACGGGGACCTTCTCGCCGTTGACGGGGTTTACCACATAGCGGCCCGTGAAGGCACCGTGCTTCTCGAGAGTGCCCTGGGCACGCTCGACGGCAGAGATATGCTTGGAGTCCTCGACGATCTTGGTGACGGCCTCCTCGTACTCCGTGCCCTCGACGAGCTCGTGCAGGCCGGCGTACTCGGGAGCCAGGACAAAGAAGGAGACACCAAAGAGCGTGTCGGCTCGCGTGGTGAAGACGGTGATCTTACCCTCGTCACCCTCGATGGGCTCGCCATCCTGGTCGCACAGGGTAAAGTCGACCTCGGCGCCCTCGGAGCGACCGATCCAGTTGGCCTGCATCTGCTTGACGCGCTCGGGCCAGCCGGGGAGCTTCTCCAGATCGTCGAGCAGCTCCTGAGAGTACTCGGTGATCTTGAAGTACCATTGCTCAAGGTCGCGCTTCTCGGGCTCGGTGCCGCAGCGCCAGCACTTGCCCTCGGTGACCTGCTCGTTGGCCAGAACGGTCTTGCAGGTGGGGCACCAGTTGACCGGGTTCTTCTTGCGGTAGACCAGACCCTTTTCCCACAGCTTCTCAAAGATCCACTGACCCCAGCGGTAGTAGTCGGGGCTGCAGGTCTTGACCATGCGATCCAGATCGTAGGAGAAGCCCATGCGCTTCATTGTGGCGAGCGCCTGGTCCATGTTCTTATACGTCCAGGCGGCAGCCTGCGTGTTGTGCTTGATGGCGGCGTTCTCGGCAGGCAGGCCAAAGGCGTCAAATCCGATGGGGTGCAGCACGTCGTAGCCGCGCATGCGGGCCTGACGGGCCATGGCATCGCCGATGGTATAGTTGCGAGCGTGGCCCATGTGCAGGTCGCCCGACGGATACGGGAACATCTCGAGCACGTACTTCTTGGGCTTGCTGTCGTCGGTGTCGACGGCAAAGAGGTTGGAGTCCTCCCAGGCCTTCATCCACTTGGACTCAATGGCCTGCGCGTCGTAGGCAGGGATCTCGTCCTTATGATCTGTGCAATCGCACATATCAGCTCCTTTAATCTTAGCTGGGGTCGGTCGGCTTGGCTTTATTCGCTACTGCGGACAGTCCTGCGCAAGACGAAGAGCACATTAAGTGCTCTTCTTTGCGTGCGGAACTTGTAGCGAACAAAGCCAAGCCGCCCGACCCTAAGGTTAACTTGACTGATGATAGCAAATACGACAAGCGAGATGCCTGCGACTTGCGGGCATCTCGCTTTATCTAAATAACGTGGTTGTGAATCAACCGCTATTTGTTATCCGCCCAAACATGGTCGGGTTTTCCAAGTGCCGCAGATTGCCGTGAAAGAGGAGCGACGCGTACTTTGGTACGCGAGCGACGGTTTGAACGGCAAGGTGCGGTGCTTGGGAAAGCCGCTTAGCGGTAGCTGACGCTCTGCTGGGAATCCTTGACGACTACGTCGTGAGCGCCGCCTTCGACGATGGAGGTGGAGCTGACCAGCGTTAGGCGTGCCTTTTCCTGGAGCTCGGGGATCGAGAGGGCACCGCAGTTGCACATCGTGGACTTGACCTTATAGAGCGTGCCGCCCACGCCGTCCTTGAGGGAACCGGCGTAGGGAACGTAGGAGTCGACGCCCTCGACGAAGCTGAGCTTCGCGGCACCGCCCAGGTCGTAGCGCTGCCAGTTGCGGGCACGCGCGGAACCCTCGCCCCAGTACTCCTTCATGTACTGACCGTTCACGTTGACGCGCTCGGTCGGGCTCTCGTCAAAGCGGGCGAAATAACGGCCCAGCATCATAAAGTCGGCACCCATGGCAAGGGCGAGCGTCATGTGGTAGTCGTAGACGATGCCGCCGTCGGAGCACACGGGCACGTAGACGCCGGTCTCCTCGTAGTACTCGTCGCGAGCGCGGCAGACGTCGATCAGCGCGGTGGCCTGGCCACGGCCGATGCCCTTGGTCTCACGGGTGATGCAGATGGAGCCGCCGCCGATACCAACCTTGATGAAGTCGGCACCGCAGTCGGCCAGGAAGCGGAAGCCCTCGGCGTCGACGACGTTGCCGGCACCGACCTTGACGTCCTCGCCGTAGTTGGCGCGGATCCACTCGATGGTGCGCTTCTGCCACTCGCTGAAGCCCTCGGAAGAATCGATGCACAGGACATCGGCACCGGCCTCGATGAGCAGCGGCACGCGCTCGACATAGTCGCGGGTGTTGATACCGGCACCGACCATGTAGCGCTTGTCGCCGTCGAGCAGCTCGTTGGGGTTGGTCTTGTGGCTGTCGTAGTCCTTGCGGAAGACGATGCCCATGAGATGATCGTAGTCGTCGACGATGGGCAGGGCGTTGAGCTTATTGTCCCAGATGACGTCGTTGGCAACCTTAAGGCTGATGTTCTTGTCGCCCACGATGAGCTGCTCACGCGGGGTCATGAACTCGGAGACCTTCGTCTGGTGGTCATCGCGGCTGGGGCGATAGTCACGGCTGGTGACGATGCCCAGGAGCTTACCCTTGGGAGTGCCGTCGTCGGTGACCGGCATGGTGGAGTGGCCGGTCTTCTCCTTGAGCTCGATGACCTGCTCCATGGTCATGTCAGGGGTCAGCGTGGAATCGGACTGAACGAAACCGGCCTTGTGATCCTTGACGGCCTTGACCATAGCGGCCTCGGACTCGGCGCTCTGGGAACCGTAAATGAAGGACAGGCCACCCTCGGTAGCGAGCGCGACACCCATATCGACGCCCGAGACGGACTGCATGATGGCGGAAACCATGGGGATGTTCAGGGTGATTGCCGGCTTCTCACCGCGCTTAAAGCGGGTTAGCGGCGTCTTAAGAGAGACGTTGTTGGGGATGCACTGCGAGGACGAGTAACCAGGGACCAGCAGATACTCCGAAAACGTGTGGGACTCACCGGGAAAGAACGTAGCCATGTTTCTCCTTTTTCCATGCGACCGGTCGGCTGCAGGCCTCGTAGGACCCAGCCCAACCTTGGGCGCCCAATACTGGGGAAGTATCTTAACGCACTTTGACTGCTACAATGCATGATTTAAGAAGAGCACACGAGGG
>DBFAHJ010000052.1:0-26529 GCA_048227095.1 Collinsella aerofaciens
CGAGGGCAAGGACGGCAAAAAGGCTCCGCAGCGCACTCAGCACAACGAGATGTCCAACCGCAAGATTGCCGAGGAAATCGCAATCATCCAGGCTTGGATCGAGCAGAACCGAGGTGCCGATACGCCGGTTGCCTCGCGCCGTCAGCGTGCCTACCAGATCTTTAACGACGAGAAGGCTTTTGACGGCAAGCACGGTGAGCGCCTGATCAGGCGTATGACCGAAAAGGGCATCAGCATGCAGGCGATCAAGGTCGCCCCCAATCGCCCCGTGCATTTTACGGGCTTCTTTACGCTGGGCGCCGACAAGCCGTTCATTATGGTCGAGAACCTGGACACCTACGACGAGATCGTCAAGCTGCTGCGTGGCCGCAAGCACGCCAAGCTCTTTGGCATCAAGGTGGGCGGCGTGATTTTTGGCGGCGGATGCAAGGCGAGCGTCTCGCATGCCCTGGACGATTATCTGGCCGAGATTGGCTATCGCTTTAACTACGTCTACTACGTAGGCGATATCGATCGCGAGGGCGCGCGCATTGTCGAGCAGACTCGCAATGCCAATGTGGTTGAGATTCGCCTGCATGCCGGCATGTACCGCGCCATGCTCGCCGAGCATAAGCGTCGCGTGAAGGCCGGCGGCGAGTGCGAGCCCGCGGCTGCCAACCAGGGCGTGCCGCAGAACCTGGCAGCGACGATCAAGGATCTGCCCATGGTTACGCGCGTGCAGTTCCGCAACGTGCTACGTGAAGGCGGGCGCATTCCGCAGGAGATTCTGATGACCGCAGACTATCGGGATGGCGACTCGGGAAGCTTCGACCGCATGCTGAACAATTAGATTCCGCCGTTCTACCGAACGGCGGACTTCTTGACGCTGCGAGGGGCCCTGGCACGGCAATCTGACGTTCAACTTCGGCGGCGCGACCAGAAGGTCAGCGCCGCCTTGTTTCACGTCACCTTGCCATGCCAGGGCCCCTCTCGCTGTCACGTCCAAAACATCGGGGTCATGTAGCCTTCTTTGCGTGCGGAACTCGCGACAAACCAAAACCACCTCGCCAGCCCAGCGACCATGGGGTCCCAAGGTTTTCAAAAAAGCGGTCGGCGCGCAGTGCGCCGACCGCCGATATATGGGGTCTGATATTTTCTACCAGCTAGGGCCTCTTACTCGTCTAGGAGATCTTCTGGCATGTCGTTGCCGTCGCCTAGATCGACAGGGGTTTCTTCGGGGGCAGAGCCGTTTTCCGTGGCTTCGCCTTCGGGCTTCTCTTTGGCGGCCGTCATGCGGGCCACGGCGCAGATGCGGTCGTTGTCGTCGACGGTCATCATCTTGACGCCCTGGGTGGCGCGGCCGGTCTGGCTGATCTCGTCGGTCTTGACGCGAATGACCGTCGCGCCCTCCGTCACGATAAACAGCTCGTGCTGCGGGCCCACCGTCTTCATGGCCGCGAGGTTACCCTTACGCTCGGTCATTTGAATGGTGTAGACGCCCTGACCGCCGCGATTCTGCTCCGGGTAGTCCGCGACCGGCGTGCGCTTGCCGTAGCCGCGCTCGGTGATGACGAACAGATCGCCGTTGCCGTTAGTGACTTCCATGCCCAGAACGCTCACGCCGTCCTTCATACTAATACCGCGAACGCCACTGGTATCGCGGCCGGTGGCGCGCACCTGCTCCTCGGAGAACATGATCGCCTTGCCCGCGGTGGTGGCCAGGATAATCTTGTCGCCCTCGCGCACGCGGCGCACGTTCAGCAGCGCGTCGTCGTCACGCAGGTTGATAGCGATCAGGCCGTCGCGACGGCTGCGGTCATATGCGCTCATCACGGTCTTTTTGACCATGCCGCTCTTGGTGGCAAACATCAGGTACTCGTCGGCTGGGAACTCGCGGCAGCTGATGACGCTCGCGATCTTCTCGCCCTCCTCGAAGGGCAGCAGGTTGACGATCGCGGTACCGCGCGCCTGGCGCGTACCCACCGGCAGCTCGTGCACCTTCAGGCGATAGACCTTGCCCTTGCTCGAGAAGAACAGCACGTACTCGTGCGTGGACGCGATGAACATCTCATCGATAACGTCGTCCTCTTTGAGGTTGACGCCCGACACGCCCTTGCCACCGCGCTTTTGGGCACGGTAGGCGGCCACCGGGATACGCTTAACGTAGCCGGTGTGGGTGATGGTCACGACCATATCCTCGTCGGCGATGAGGTCCTCGACATCCAGGTCCTTCTCAACCTGGCTGATCTCGGTGCGGCGCTTGTCGCCGAACTTCTTGGAGATCTCGCGCATCTCTTCCTTGATGACGCCCAGGATCTTCTCCTCGTGCGCCAGCAGGTCCTCGTAGTAGGCGATGGCGCGGCGCAGGCCGTCCAACTCTTCTTGGATCTTGTCGCGCTCCAGGCCGGTCAGGCGGCGCAGCTTCATCTCGAGGATGGCCGTGGTCTGCTCGGGCGTAAAGCCAAAGCGTTCGATCAGTCGGCTGCTGGCCTCGGAGTCGGTCTGCGAGGAGCGGATGATGCTAATGACCTCGTCGATATGGTCAAGGGCCATCAGGTAGCCCTCGAGGATATGCGCGCGGGCCTGGGCCTTCTTAAGGTCGAAGCGGGTGCGGCGGGTGACGACGTCGACCTGGTGGTCGATGTAGTGCTGCAGCATCTCGCGCAGGCTCAGGCATTTGGGAACGCCGTTGACGAGTGCCAGGTTGTTGGCGCCAAAGGTCGTCTGCAGCGAGGTGTACTTATACAGGTTGTTGAGCACGACCTGCGGAATGACGCCCTTCTTGAGCTCGATGACCAGACGGATGCCCTTCTGGTTGGACTCATCGCGCATATCCGAGATGCCCTCAATGCGCTTGTCGTTGACGAGTTGGGCGATCTTCTCCTGCAGGGTGCCCTTGTTGACCATGTAGGGAATCTCGGTAAAGACCAGGCGGCTGCGGCCGGTCTTGGTGGACTCCACATGTGCCTTGGCACGCACGGTAATGGAGCCGCGGCCGGTCTCGTAGCTCTGCTTAATGCCGGCGCTGCCCATGATGATGGCGCCGGTGGGGAAGTCCGGACCGGGCATGATCTGCATGAGCTCGTCGACGGTGGCGTCGGGGTTGTCGATCAGGTAGCAGGTGGCCTCGATCGCCTCGGTGAGGTTATGCGGGGCGATGTTGGTGGCCATGCCGACGGCGATGCCCTGGCTGCCGTTGACCAGCAGGTTGGGGAAGCGCGCAGGCAGTGCCACGGGCTCGGCGAGCGATTCGTCGTAGTTGGGCTGCCAGTCGACGGTATCCTTCTGCAAGTCACGCAGCAGTTCCATGGCGGGCTTGGCCAGGCGGCTCTCGGTGTAACGCATGGCCGCCGCGCCGTCGCCATCGATGTTGCCGAAGTTGCCGTGACCGTCGATGAGCGGCGTGCGCATGGAGAACCACTGCGCCAGGCGGACCATGGCCTCGTAGACCGCAGAGTCACCGTGCGGGTGGTACTTACCGATAACTTCGCCGACCGTCCAGGCCGACTTTTTGTGTGGGCGGTTGGGGTAGATGCCGCTCTCGTTCATCGCGTACAGGATGCGGCGGTGTACCGGCTTTAAGCCGTCGCGCACGTCCGGCAGGGCACGCGCTGTGATAACCGACATCGAATACTCGATGAACGACTGCTTCATCTCGCGACCGAACTCCGAAATCTGGAGCTGGCCGCCGTTGATATCCTCGCCGGCCGAGGCGCCACGATCGACTTCGCCAAAGCTCTCCTCGAGCTCACCGTCGTCGTCCTCTTCCTCATCATCATCGGCATCGGGGTTATAGGCGTCCGGATCGCCGTCCTCGCCCTGCTCAGCACGGGCAAGCAGGCGCTTCAGATCATCGGGCATACCGGCATCGCCGGCCTCGCCCATACCCTCGTTGTTGTTGATATCGTCTGCCACGTTACCTCCTCTTAAGCGTCAAGGAATCGTGCATCATGTGCATGCTTCTCGATGTACTCGCGGCGATAGCCGACCTCGGAACCCATCAGCTCGCGCACGGCGCGGTCCGCCACCACGGCGTCCTCGATCGACACACGCTGCAGAATGCGGGTCTTTGGGTCCATCGTCGTCGAGGCAAGCTGTTTGGGGTCCATCTCGCCCAGGCCCTTGTAGCGCTGGACGGTATAGCCCTTGCGCTTTTTGGTGATCTTGCCGTCCTTGGCCTTGCCGTCCTCGTCGTTATCATCGGGGTTCAGGCCCAGACTCTGGATGGTATCGCGCAGGATCTCGTCTTCGGGCTGGCGGCCGTTGGGATACACGTAGTGGATCTTGTTGCGCACCTTAATGCCAAAGATGGGCGGGCAGGCAACATAGACGTAGCCGGCATCGATCAGCGGACGCATGTACTTGTAGAAGAACGTCAGCAGCAGGATGCGGATATGCGCGCCGTCGACGTCTGCATCGGTCATGATGATGATCTTGTGGTAGCGCGCCTTGGTGATATCGAAATCGCCGCCGTCGCCGGCACTCGTCGTGACGCCACAGCCGATCGCGGTAATCAGCGACTGGATGGTGTCACTCGAGAACGCGCGATGGTCACCAACGCGCTCGACGTTCAAAATCTTGCCGCGCAGGGGCAGAATCGCCTGGATGTCTCGGCGACGGCCGTCCTTGGCCGAACCGCCTGCCGAGTCGCCCTCTACGATGAAGAGCTCGGTCAGCTCGGCATCGCGCACCGAGCAGTCGGCGAGCTTACCGGGCAGGGACGCCGTCTCGAGCAGGCTCTTGCGGCGGGTCGCCTCGCGCGCCTTGCGGGCGGCATTGCGCGCCTTGCAGGCCTGCTGCGCCTTCTTGACGATCTCGCGAGCGGGCTTAGGGTGCTCCTCGAGGTAATCGGCAAGGCCGTCGGTCACGATCTTGAGCGTCAGCGCGCGCATATAGGAGCTGCCGAGCTTGGCCTTGGTCTGGCCCTCAAACTGCGGATCGGGCAGCTTGACCGAGATAACGGCCGAAAGGCCCTCGCGCACATCGTCGCCGGTCAGATTGGCGTCTTTTTCCTTGAGCAGGTTCTGCTTGCGCGCATAGTCGTTGATCACGCGGGTGAGCGCGGTGCGGAAGCCCTCAAGGTGCATGCCGCCCTCGGGAGTGTAGATGTCGTTGGCAAACGACATGACGTTCTCGCCGTAGCCGCTATTCCACTGCAGGGAAACCTCAACCTCGCCCATCTTGGCCACAGGTGCGTCCGGGTCCGATTTGCCCTCGATGTAGATAGGCTCCTTAAAGGCCTCGGGGACGTCCTTGCCCTCGTTAAGGAACTTGACGAAGTCGATGATGCCGCCCTCGTAGCAAAACTCCTCCACGTGGGGAGTAGACTCGCGCTCGTCAGTCAGCACGATTTTGAGGTTCTTATTGAGGAACGCCGTCTCCTGCAGACGGTTGTGCAGCGTATCGAAATCGTAAATGCAGGTCTCGAAGATCTCGTCGTCGGGCCAGAAGGTGACGGTGGTGCCCGTCGAATCCGAGGTGCCCACGACCTCCATCTTCTTAACGGTCTTGCCGCGCGAGAACTCCATCTCGTAGGTGTTGCCGTCGCGACGAACCTGAACGACCACGCGCTTGGACAGTGCGTTGACGACGGAGATGCCAACGCCGTGCAGGCCGCCCGAAACCTTATAGGCCGAGTTATCGAACTTACCGCCGGCGTGCAAGATCGTCATGACGACCTCGAGCGTCGGGATCTTTTTAACAGGGTGCTCGTCGACGGGGATGCCGCGCCCGTTGTCGACGACCGTGATGGAGTTGTCGGCGTGGACCGCCACCTGGATCTCGGTGCAGAAACCGGCCATGGCCTCGTCGACGGAGTTGTCAACGATCTCCCACACCAGGTGATGCAGACCGCTGGCGCTCGTCGAGCCGATATACATGCCCGGGCGCTTACGAACGGCCTCGAGACCTTCGAGAATCTTAATCTCGCCGCCATCGTAATCGTTTTCGTTTGCCACACGTCCTCCTTCAGTCAAGAAAATGTGTACAGCCTTACTAGTTTATCGTAAAAAAATACCCTCGGGAACGAGGGTATTTGGCTCTACAAGGCCACCAGATGCGATTTAAGGCTCTTTTTTGCTTTCTACGCCCTTGGCCCACTCGGCACTGGCTCTCATGGCATTCTCGAGGGCCTCGCGCAGTTTTTGGTCTTCGATGGGCGCCACTTGGCGCTCAATCTCGGTGCGCTCGGCCTCACTTAGGTCGGCGTGCGGGGCCGGCGGGCGCTCGGTCGTCGCCGGGCGCAGGCGCTGCTTGGCGGCGGGCGGCGTGTGACCCGGCGCGGTGGTTTTGAACACCAGGCCGTCCACATGCGCACCGGCGCGCTCCATGCGCGCGCGGATGATCTCGCGCAACAGCGTCATTTCCTGCGTCCACGAGGGCGAATCGAGATATACCAGCAGCTCATTGGACTCGGGCAGGTAGCGCAAGCCCGTCACATGCCGCCCCTCGCGCGTGCCCGAGCACACCGCGTTCCACGCGCGATAGACCGCGCGCGACTCCTCGGCAGCCTCCATCTGCGCGCGGCGCTCAGGTGTCGCGGCCGCCAGGATGCGCTGACGCTCTGCGTTCAAAAATCCACTGAAGGCAACCGTTTCGCTCTCGCGCTCGTAATTAGCACGTCTCACCCATGCTCACCACCTTGGCTCGATCAAGCAGGTCATCGGTAAAATACCCCAGGTTGGTCGTGGTTATGACCGTCTGGATATCATCGCCGATCAGCCGCAGAAAAGCACCGCGGCGTTCGCCGTCGAGTTCGCTCATCACGTCGTCCAAAAGCAGCAACGGGGCGGTGCCCAGGACATCGCGAGCCACGGCCACCTCCGCCACCTTCCAGGCCAGAACCAACGTTCGCTGCTGACCTTGGCTGGCAAATGAACGGGCGGAGCGACCCGCCACGGTAAACTCAATCTCATCGCGATGCGGTCCCACCAACGTCACGCCGCGGCGAATTTCCTCGTCGGCGTGCTCATCAAGGGCAGTCAGCATGCGCTCGTACGCCCAGCCCTTCAGCTCTTCGCGATCATCGACCTGGGGCAAATCCCCCAGCGTGGACGTATAGGTCACGTTGGCAGCCTCACCGGATGCCACTTGCCCGTAGGCAGTGTGCACATGGCCCGCCAGCCGGTCGAGCAGGGCCAACCGGTGCACAAGCAGGGCCGAGCCCGCGCGGGCAATCGAATCGTTCCACGCGCCGAGCATCTCGCGACAGCACCAGGTCTCCTTGAGCAGGGCGTTACGCTGGGTCACGCAGCGTCCATAGGTGCTCGCAAGATCGGCATAACGTGCGCTCAGCTGCATGCCAAAGTCATCGAGGGCGGCGCGGCGCACACTGGCGCCTCGCTTAACCATGTCCAGATGGTCGGGGCAAAACAGCACGCTCGGCAGAGCCCCGCGCACACCGGCGGCAGAGCACCTCTTGCCGTTGCGGCTAAACGAGCGCTTACCGTCCTCCACGCTCAATCCCATATCAAGCACGCGGCCGTCGCCCTCGAGCCTCAGCTCGACCTTGCACGAGCCCACGCCATCATGGACGAGCTCGGCTGCGGTCGGATGCCTAAACGAGGCGCCGCTCGTCAGCAGCTGCAGCGCCTCTATGAGATTGGTCTTTCCCGCCGCGTTGGGTCCCGCAAGTATCGTCACGCCCTCGTCCAGGGCAAGGCGATAACTATCGAAGCTGCGGTAGTGCGCGACGGAAAGATCGCGGGCGAACATGGTCATAGGGCGGTTGCTAGATGCGGACCGGCATAACCAGGTACAGGTAGTTGATCTTGTCGTAGGACTTGAAGATGCCCGCCTGCGAGTAGCTCTTGAGCTCCAGCGTGATCTCCTTCTCCTTGGACAGGGCATTGAGGCACCCGAAGATGTAGTGGTAGTTGAAGGCGATGGTGCCCGACTCGCCCTCGGCCTCGACATCGATCGTCTCCTGCGCAAGGTCCTGGTCATTGGAAATGGAGGACAGGCCCATCTGCCCGTTCTCGACATCGATCTCGAACTTGACGGCGGGGTTGGCGCTCGCGATAACGGCCACGCGCTTGAGGGCGGCGTTAAAGGCGGCGACGTCAATCTTGACGCTCGTCACGCACGAATCGGGGATGAGCTGCTTGTAGTTGGGGTACATGCCCTCGATACGGCGCGACACGTAGGTGGTGTTGCCGGCCTCGAAGACGACCTGGGTGTCGGTAGCCCCGATCATGATGGTCGCCTGGCTGGCCATGATGTTCAGCGCGTCGTTAAAGGCGTCGGCCGGAACGTTGAGTTCAAAGGAGCCCTCGAGAGTCGAGGTCTCGACCTGCGTATCGCACACGGCCAAGCGGAAGGAATCGGTCGCCACCAGGCGCACGGTGTTGTTCTCGACCTTCATGTGCACGCCACCCAGAATGGGGCGGGCCTTGTCGGTCGAGGTGACGCGCCACACGCGGCCGACCATTTCGGACAAGATATCGGTCGGCAGCTCCACGGCACTCTCGATGGCATAGGCCGGAAACTCGGGGAAGTCATTGACATCGAGCGTGTTCAGGCGGAAAGAGCTCTTCTCGCAACCAATCAGCACCTGGCGCTCGGACAGCTCAAAGGTGACCGGGGCATCGGGGAGGGTCTTGGTGATATTGGAGAGCATCTTACAGGGGATAACCATCTCACCCTCTTCTTCGACATGCGCCGCGATGCGATGACGGATCGAGATGGTGTAGTTAGAGGTCTGGAATTCCAAGATGCCGTCTTGCGCCTTGACGAGCACGCCCGACAGGATGGGAAGGGTGGACGCCGAAGCGACACCCTTCATAACGACGCCGATGGCTTGTGTAAGCGAGCTCTGGCTGACGGTGAACTTCATCTTTTAATACCTTTCTTTAGATATAAATATCTTAATAATAGTAATAGCACTGACGAAACTGTTGATTACTCCCAAAGACGCAGGTCAGACCCAGAAAGAGAATCGACAGCAACCTGTGTGCAACGGGGGTGGTTTTCCACGTTCAAAACCTGCGCAAAACTTTTCACCACCGCGGGTTGGGTTTTAGACACCTTATGCCCATGGTTTCGACAAGTTTTCAACAGGTGTCTCTATTTCCCTACGAGCGCAGTGTAATTTTATCGCGCAGCGATTTGAGGTCTTCGGTGACGGTACGGTCTTCCTGGATCATCTTCTGGACCTTTTTGTAGCTCGTGCTGACGGTCGAGTGGTTGCGGTTGCCAAATTCGGCGCCCACCGCCGTGGTCGTCATCTCGCACATCTCGATGGCCAGGTAGATAGCGATATGGCGTGCTTTGGCGATATTGGCGTTGCGACGCGGGCCGATGAGCTCCTCGTGCGTCACGCCGTACTGCTCTTCGATGACGGACTGAACCGTCTGGACGTTGATCTTTTTGGCCGATGTGTCGAAGTACTGGCTGGCGATGGCGTCGATATCGTCAAAGGTGAGCTCCCCGCCCTCGCGCTCGCGGTCGCCCGCCTCGCCGGCGCAGCGCTCGCAAAAGCTCTCGAGTTCGCGGATGTTGGTGCCCGAGACCTCGGCCATGTGTTTAAAGTGCTCGTCGGTCAGGTGTCCGCCGTCGCCCCCATAGGCCGCCAGCAGCGAGTCGTCGCCTGCCTCGGGAGCGGCGACGATGGTGTTCTCGTAATAGCGCTGCAAGATCTTGTATTTCATCTCGTAGCTGGGCTCTGCGACCAGGCAGAGCATGCCGGCGTTGAAGCGGCTGGTCAGACGCTCGTCCATGCTCAGGTCCTTGGGGGCACGGTCTGCCGCGATGACGACCTTCTTGTTGTTGCGGATGAACTCGTCCATGAGCTGGAAAAAGTAGTCCACGCTCGCGCGCTTGCCGATGATGTTTTGGATGTCATCGATGATGAGCACGTCCACGCCGTGGTACGCCTGCATGATGGGGGCGTTGCTCTTCTTTTGGCGGTCGAACTCGGTCATCAGGTCGTCCAGATATGCCTGGGAGTTGGCATACTTGACCTTGATCTCGGGCGACTTCTCGGCGAGCTCGTTTTTGATGGCAAGCAGCAGGTGCGTCTTGCCCAGGCCCGATTTGCCGTAGATGAACAGTGATGTGCATGTGCCGCGCTCGTCCGCGAGGGCGGCAAACTTGAGTGCCGAGCGATAGGCATGGCTGTTTTCGGGGCCGTAGACAAAGTTCTCAAAGGTAAATTTTGAGTTCGCGGCGAGCGGGGCTCCATCCGTATTCTGCTCGGCCGGCACGGTCGGCGCCGGTATGGGTGAAGCGGGGGCCGCAGCTTGCGTGGATTTAGTCGGCGCTCCGCCCTTCATCTGGTTCATCATGCGACGAAAATCATCGGCCGAGAGCGTGTTCTTGATTGCAATGCCCGAATCCGCGCCCGCCGCTGCGTCGTGAGCGATAGGCGTGTGCGTGACGGGTGCGTTCGTTGACGTCGCCGCCGCGGTCGGCAACGGTGCCATGGTTTCACGGGAAACATCGCTGTGCTGGTGCTCGATTGTCGGCACGTCGCCTGCGGAGGTCGGTGCCGCCGGGGAAGCGGCGGGAGCCGTGGCGGGCGCCGTCGCGGCAGCGGATTCCGTTGCGGCGCCTTGCGGTGCCACGATGTCGAGCGCGATCGGTGCAAAGGCGATTTCTTCCAGATAGGCCTCAATAGTCGGCTGATGCTTTTTGAGCTGCGCGATGGCAAAGCGCGAGGGGGCCTCGATCGTGAGCGTATCTTCGGTCAGGCTTATGGCCCGCGATTGCCCCAGCATGTTGATGAGGCGTGCATCTTGGCCGTCGCGCTGGCAAAAGGCGATGGCATCCCCCAGGATGATGCTTGCTTCCTCGTCCACTGTCTCTCCCGTTCTTTAGCTCTGAGCTCGCACGCGAGCGGCGCCGAGTTCGGTCAGATGGTATTTCTGGCCATGCTTGATGACCAAGCCGGCCTGCGCCAAGTCATTGAGCGTGCGTGACCAAGTGGGGGCCGAGTTTCCAAACGCCCTCGCCAGATCGGTTGCACCGCACGCTTGATTTTGCGCCAGATAGCCCAGCGCGGCGTTGCCGCGATCGCTTACGAACACGTCCGGTTGTGGCTGCGCATACTGATTTGCTGCATTAGGATACATCATTTGAGCTGCTGGTTGTTGAGAACTCTGCATCGGCGGCATTTGCTGTTGAAAACTTTGAGGCCACTGTTGGTAAGGCTGCAGAGGCATCTGTTGGGCCCAGGGGTTGTACTGCTGCTGCGGCATCTGCTGGTACGGCTGCTGATATCCCTGCTGGTACTGCTGCGGGAACTGCTGGCCATACCCCAGTGGCGGCATCTGCTGATATGGATATCCCCGTTGGTACGGCTGATAGCCCATTTGCTGGCCACCCGGTGCCCCCGTCGCCTGCTGCATTGCTGCTGCATCCTGATCTGCCAGCGGCATGGCCTCTGGCATGTTTGGCGTCATCGACATAGATGCCGCCTGGGGCTCTTGTGTGGGAAGCATTCCGGGCTGCTGCATCTGCCCCACGGGGGGCTGCATCTGCTGCGTTGCCATGGGCTGCTGCGCAAAAGCTCCCGGCAGGGGATATGTGGGCTGCTCCGTCTCGGGCCGCACGGCAGCACCGCGTCCGCCGGCACGCTCGATTTCCTGCACGCGTTTAGGGTTCAGGCTTACCGTAACCACGGTGCCGTTGCCCATGTTGTCCTCGATGGATACGGCACCGCCGGCGTTTTCCAAATACTCCTGCACCATGGGAAACCCTGCTCCGGTTCCACGGATATAGCGCTTCATCTTGCTGTTTGCGCTGGTAACGCCAAAGTCGAAAGCGCGTTCCTTGTCGTCGATGCCGGGTCCTTGGTCAGCAAAGCGGATGGTGTCTCCGCCGTCCAGAATCGAGATGATGGGCTCTGCAAAGTGTGCGTGGATAAAGTTTTCGACAATCTCGCGGATGACCATGAGCGAGATATGGCCACCTTGTTCTTTCATGCACTGGTAGACGGTGTTGGTCGTCTCTTCCAAATACGTGCGGACATCTTGCGGATCGATGACGATCACACGCGGTGTCGACAGCATGTCGTCATAGACGGCGATGCGCGCGGCGTACATGGCTTTTGGCGCCTGCGTTGTCGTCTGTTCACCTTCGTCACGCTCTTCGCGCACGCCGGTGATGTGCTCGTTGTCGGGTGCCGGGTCTCCGGAATCGACCATGGTGTAAAAGTCGTCAGACATGCCGCTCGCAATCTTCCAAAAGGTTTCGAACAAATAGTAGCTCACCGTGCAATGTTTCTCATCTTTCGACAAACTTTCAAAACCTGTTGAAAACTTTGGAAAACGGACGAAAAGTTCTCAACATTGCCAACATGACCTGTTGAAAACTCGATGAAATATCGTGAAAAGTTGCCATGCACCGCTAAATCGAGCTTGGCTTATGGGGGAACCGTGTGAACTGCGCAACCTTTTACCTTTGATTTCTTGACATTTGAACATTGATTTCCCTACAATCTTCAAGCTCACGTGTCTATATCTGCGTCCGCGTCCCCGCGGACACTCGAAATGCAGCAGGAGGAACTTAAGATGAAGCGTACGTATCAGCCTAATAAGCGTAAGCGTGCCAAGACCCATGGCTTCCGTGCCCGTATGGCCACTAAGGGTGGTCGTGCCGTGCTCGCCCGTCGTCGCGCCAAGGGCCGCAAGCGTCTCACTGTCTAGCAGCGATACACACATCTCGCATGAAGACTATTAAGTCTCGGCAAGATTTCGAGCATGTGTTCAGTCAGGGGCGTCGTTTCAATCACCCTCTGATTCGAATGACCATATGTGAATCGGTTGGCGAAGGCGACTCCGGAAGGGTCGCCTTCGTTGGTGCTAAGCGACTCGGTTGTGCCGTCGTGCGCAACCGATCTAAGCGTGTGATGCGCGAGGCCGCCCGCAGCTGCGGATTTCCCGTTGCGGGTTATGACATCATCTTGTTTGCAACTCCCAAGACGAGGGTTTCCTCGCCGCAGGAGATGGACAAGGCGTTGCGTTCGCTTATGAAGCGCGCCGGCGTTGCCGGGGAGGAGCGATGAGCAATCACGTTTTGCGACGTGTTGCCATCGCTCCTATTCGCATATATCAACAGGTTATTTCGCCCTTATTGCCTGACGCCTGCATTTATTACCCAACGTGCTCGCAATACGCCATCCAGGCGATTGAGAAGCACGGTGTTTTGAGAGGCTGCTGGCTTGCCGTGAGGCGCATCGCTCGCTGCAATCCCCTGCACGTCGGCGGTTATGACCCTGTGCCCTAGCGGGCACTCGCTATCGGAGGAAAACTTACATGTGGGATTGGATCGTTAACATCCTTTTCGAGCTGCTCAAGCTCATCCAGACCTTTGCGGTCGACTGGGGCCTGTCCATCATCATCCTGGTGGTCATCATCCGTCTGCTGCTGACGCCGCTTATGCTCAAGTCGACCAAGTCGACGGCTCGCATGCAGGTGCTGCAGCCCAAGATGCTCGAGATCCAGGAGCGCTATGCCGACGATCCCCAGCGTCAGGCCGAGGAGATGCAGAAGTTCTACAGCGAGAACAAGTTCAACCCCATGGCTGGCTGTCTGCCGCTGCTGATTCAGATGCCTATCCTGTTCGCCCTGTTTACATTGCTGCGCAACCTGCCGCAGTACTTTAACAACGGCACGTTCTCGTTCTTCAACATCCTGCCCGACCTGACCACCACGCCGAGCGCTTCCTTTGCCGATGGCTTTATGGTTGCACTGCCCGCGCTGGTTTGCCTGATCCTGTTCGCCGTCCTGACCCTGATTCCGCAGCTCTATATGTCGCGCAACCAGACCGGCCAGCAGGCTCAGAGCATGCGTATGATGGCCGTTGTCATGACGGTCATGATGCTTTGGATGGGCTGGAGCCTTCCCGTTGGTGTTCTGCTGTACTACGACGTCTCGTCTGCTTGGCAGGTTATCCAGCAGATTTTTGTGACGCAGAAGGTCATCGACAAGGCGAAGGCCGATGAGGAGGAGCGTCTTAAGAACGCTCCGCTGCAGGTTGAGGTCACTCGTCGCGAGAAGAAGCCGCGCCCGCACAAGAAGAAGTAGTGGGATATCAATCTTATTTAGGTACCTAACTTTTGGAGTACGTTATGTCTGAAGAGATCATCGAGGATATGCTTGAGGAGGTTGCCCCGCAGGTCGCGGGCGATTATCCCGAGATTGCACAGCGCTACAAGGCTGGTGAAGAGCTGACCGATGAGGAGCTCGACACCATTGCCGATGTTGCGATTTCCATCCTGCGTTCCATCCTTTCGCACTTCGATGCCGCCAACTCTCCTATCGATGAGTATGAGGGCGACGAGGGTGAGCTGATTTTGGATGTAACGGCTCCCGACCTTGCTGTTCTCATTGGCCGTCATGGTCGCACTCTTGATGCTCTTCAGGTTATGTTCTCTTTGCTGGTGAGCCGCAAGCTTGGCTTTAGGTATCCGGTTGTAGTGGACGTCGAGGGATACAAGAGTCGCCGTCAGGATAAGGTCGCCTCCATGGCTCAGTCTGCTGCCGAGCGTGCCATCCGCACTCATAAGAGTGTTTCGCTTCCGCCCATGAATGCCTACGAGCGCCGACTGGTTCACATTGCACTTCGTGGCAACGATGCAGTCGATACTCATTCTGAGGGTTCTGACCCTGATCGCCATGTGGTGATTGTTGCTCGATAATCTACTCGAGCTTATGCTAGGGGGACGTGGTTTCCACGTCCCCCTTTTTTGTCAAAAGTTCTCGATACGCTGATTTTTGTCAGAAAGGAGCTTCAGTTGTTTGTACTTACCGATCAGCAGGCTGACGAGATGTTGAGTCGCCTAACTTCCTATTGCAAAGAATATTCCTTGAGCGTAACTGATATTGAGCTGAGGAAATGTATCCAGCATTTGGATTTGGTTCTAGAAACAAATAAGACAACCAATCTCACCCGTATTCTTAACGTAGAAGATGCTGCCGTACTTCATATCCTCGACTCACTTGTTTTGCTCCCCTATATCAATAAGGCTCCTGAGGGAGCTTTGCTCGATATGGGAACAGGTGCGGGCTTCCCTGGTATTCCATTAACCATAACCACGCATCGTAAAGCTACTTATATTGACTCTGTTGGCAAGAAGGTTGATGCGGTTAATTCCTTTGTCCATGCTCTTGGATTGAAACATGCTCATGCGGTTCATGATCGTCTTGAAGAATATGCTCGAAGCCATAAGAAGCAGTTCTCCGTTGTAACCGCCCGCGCACTGGCCCCTCTACCGATTCTTGTTGAGTATGCGGCTCCGTACCTGAAGGATGGAGGGCTATTTGTTATCACCAAGGGCAATCCTTCAGATGAGGAGCTTGCTTCCGGCATGTCAGCAGCTAAGATTTGCGGCTTCACTTTGCTTCTGAATGACGCAATTGATTTGCCTGAAGGCTTGGGTCACAGGGAGTTCATTGTTCTTAAGAAGAGTCATTCAGCATCCGTTTCATTGCCTCGTGCAAATGGCATGGCAAAGAAGAATCCGCTTGCCTAGATGTTTCACGTGAAACATAATGGTTACTAACAGCTTGCATTGTTTCACGTGAAACATAGCAGTTGCTATCGATTCGGAATGTTTCACGTGAAACATCCTCCGTTTGACAGCTTTAATACACACCAGGAGGGACCGTGGGATTTCGCGACGTTAAGCGTTCTAAGAGCGCAAAAGACACGCGTATCATTGCAATCATCAATCAAAAAGGCGGCGTCGGTAAGTCAACGACGGCTGTAAACCTTGCAGCAGCACTGGGTGAGCAGGGTCGTAAGACACTGATTGTTGATTTTGATCCGCAGGGAAACAGCACCAGTGGATTCGGAATTGAAAAAGAAGACCTTGATCACTGCATCTATGATGCATTGCTGAATGATGTGCCGGCAGAATCGCTTGTTCTTGATACAAATTGCAAAAAGGTATTCGTAATTCCGGCTACAATTCAGCTTGCAGGCGCGGAAATTGAACTCGTAAGCGCAATTGCTCGTGAAACCCGTCTCAAAGATTTGCTTGAGCCGATTCAGGACGAGTTCGATTTTATTTTCATTGACTGCCCTCCTTCGCTCGGCCTGCTTACTATCAACGCTTTGACCGCAGCAGACAGCGTTTTGATTCCGATCCAGTGCGAGTATTACGCACTCGAGGGCGTTACGAAGCTGCTTGAGTCAATGAAGATGGTCAAATCTCGTCTGAACAAGGGCTTAGACACCTACGGTGTGCTTATGACCATGTATGACTCGCGTACTTCTCTATCGAATCAGGTTGTTGAGGAGGTTCAATCGTACTTTGGTGATAAGGCATTTAAGACGTTGATCCCCCGTACGGTTAAAATCTCCGAAGCTCCGTCTTTTGGGGAACCGGTAATTACCTATGCACCTCAAAATAAGGGTGCAAAAGCATATATGAACCTTGCAAAAGAGGTGATCAAGCGTGCCTAGTGTAAAGAAACGTGGCGGATTGGGACGTGGACTCAATGCTTTGGTCTCAGAGGCCGAGTATGAGACCGGTGGTTCGGCTGCATCGGCTTCGAATGCCGCATCTGAAACAAAACTACCTATTGAGGATATCGTTCCCAACCCTAATCAGCCGCGAATTCACTTTAACGAAACTGAACTTCGTGAGTTGAGCGAATCAATCCAAGAACATGGCGTCTTGCAGCCGCTTTTGGTTCGCAAGCATGGAAACGGCTATGAGATCATCGCTGGTGAGCGTCGTTACCAAGCGTCAAAGCTTGCTGGTCTTGAGGAGCTGCCCGTCATCATTAAAGATGTTAATGATGAAGAGATGCTGGCTCTTGCTCTGATCGAAAACCTTCAGCGTTCTGATCTGAATCCCGTCGAAGAGGCTAAGGGCTATCGCCAGCTTATCGATGCCAGCGGTATGACCCAGGAGGCATTGTCGAAGGCAGTCAGCAAGTCACGCTCTGCAATTACAAACTCGCTGCGCCTTCTCGATCTCCCTGAAGTTGTTCAGCAGATGATTTTTGAGGGCAAACTTACTGCTGGTCATGCACGTGCGATTCTTGCAGTTCCCTATGAGGACGCTCGAATTCGACTTGCAGAGAAGGTTGTTGCAGAGGGCCTTTCCGTAAGAGCGACAGAAAATCTTGCTCCGTTGTTTTCTGCCGGAGAGACACCTAAGACGCCGAGGCCTGCAACGCCTCAGTCTTTTAAAAAGGCTGCCCGCGTGCTTCGTCAGGTTTTTAATACCAACGTGCGTGTTAAGAGCTCGCGTGGAAAGAATAAGATTGAGATTGAGTTTAAAGACGAGGAAGAGCTCTCTCGTATTCTTGGCGAAATGATTCAGTTTGATCAAGGAGGCCAAGATGAGGAATAGGATTTTAACTGCGATTGCATTGGTGACGACTGTCGCGGCTGGTGCCTTTGCTGGCTATAGGATCGCTACAGACGATGAACTTCGAGGTCGTTTGCTTCGTAGTGCGCAAGATATTGTCGATACATCCAAGAAGAAAATGGATGTTATGACAGAAGATGTTGCCATGCGTACTGCTCAGGTAACGAAGAATCCCAAGATTAATCAAGGTTGGGTCAGCAACCAATGGGAAAATGTAGGCTATTAGGTACCTAACAATTACTCAGCATATTTTGAGGGGTCCTTGTCTGATTCATGAGACAAGGACCCCTTATTTTGGCCGTAAAAATGGGACAGGTAGCAGCTGATTCAAAATTAAGGTCAATAAATGAAACGACCCCGGTTGCATATTCTGTAACCGGGGTCGTTCGATGTTTCACATGAAACGTTTTGGGATGCGACTCCCCTATGCGTTCTTCTGAACTTTGAAGCGCTGCTTCAGCTGTCCGCAAGCGGCGTCAATATCGTTACCACGGGAGTTACGAATCGTGGTCTCGATGCCACGGGACTCAAGACGACGCTGAAGATCCTCAACCTTATGAATCGGCGACGGCTTGAGCGGGCTACCCTCGATGTCGTTAAGCTGAATGAGGTTAACGTGGCACAGCGTTCCCTCGCAGAAGTCGCAGAGCGCCTGCATTTCGGGATTCGTATCGTTGACGCCTTCGATCATGGCATACTCATAGGTCGGGCGGCGGCCGGTCTTCTCGGTGTAGAGCTGAAGCGCTTCGTGAAGGCGAAGCAGCGTGTACTTCTTAACACCGGGCATGAGCTTATTGCGCGTCGACTGGATGGCGGAATGCAGGGAAACGGCAAGCGTGAACTGCTCGGGGATGTCGGCAAATTTGCGAATACCGGGAATAACGCCGCTGGTAGAGACGGTGAGGTGACGAGCGCCGATACCGATGCCATCGGGGTCGTTGAGGATTCGCAGCGCCTTGAGAACCTCGTCGTAGTTGGCAAACGGCTCGCCCTGGCCCATGAAGACAACGCTCGTGGCGCGCTCGCCAAAGTCGTTGGATACATGAAGTACCTGGTCGACGATCTCTTGAGCGGTCAGAGAGCGCTTGAGGCCGTTGAGACCGGTAGCGCAAAAGGCACAGCCCATGCCACAGCCTGCCTGGGTGGAAACGCAGACGGAAAGCTTGTTACGACGGGGCATGCCGACGGTCTCGACGGAAACGCCGTCGTGGTACTCGAGCAGATACTTGCGAGAGCCATCTTTGGAAACCTGCTTGGTGAGTTCAGTCGGCGTGTCAAAGGCGAAAGCCTCTTTAAGCTGCTCGCGGAAAGCCTTGGGAAGGTTGGTCATATCGTCAAACGAACAAACGTTCTTCTCAAAGACCCATTCGATGAGCTGCTTCGCGCGGAAGGCGGGCTGGCCAAGCTCGGCCACGAGCTCGCGAATATCGTTTTGGCTCAAGTCGCGAATGTCCTGAGATTTAGTCCTGGGATTCATGGAAGCCTTTCGATTTTGGGGAAACGTAGAGGGTATCGCTACAATATGGTATCAGCTGCAGAAATTATAGAGGAGGAGTCTGCCCATGCCGGGTAAAAGCCTAGAGAACATGCACGTAGCGGTCTTGGCGGGCGGTCATTCCGCTGAGCGCGAGATCTCGCTCAATTCGGGAAAGAACGTCGTGGTTGCCTTGAAGGAGGCCGGCTACACTTCGGTGGAGCTGCTCGACACGGCTGCCGATGATTTTATGGTAACCATGGCGACCGGCGGCTTTGACGTGGCGTTTATCGCCATGCACGGTGCCGGCGGCGAGGATGGCGCCATGCAGGGCGCCATGGAGACCCTGGGTATCCCCTACACGGCCTCGGGCGTGCTTGCCAGCGCCTGCGGTGCCGACAAGGAGGTCTCTAAGCTCCTGTACGCCAAGGCGGGCATTCCCATTGCCCCCGGCCTCGCGCTCGAGGTGGGCGATGAAGTCGATATCGATCATATCGTCGAGGTTTGTGGCGAGCGCTGCTTTGTGAAGCCGGCCGTCAACGGTTCCAGCTATGGCATTTCCCTGGTCCATGAGCCCTCCGAGCTGCCCGCGGCAATCGCCAAGGCGTTTGCGTACGGCGACAAAGTGCTGGTCGAGAAGTGCATCGAGGGTACCGAGATCACCGTCGGTGTGTACGGCGAGGACGACGTGCGCGCTCTGCCGATTGTCGAGATTCGCAAACCCGAGGACTGCGAGTTCTACGATCTGGACGTGAAATATGTCGACCCTACGGACATCCATCGCATTCCGGCGCAGATTTCACCCGAGAATTACGCTCGCGCTCAGGAGCTTGCCTGTGCTGCTCACAAGGCCCTCGGTTGCCTGGGTATCTCGCGCAGCGACTTTATCGTGAGTGAGGACGGCCCCGTTATCCTCGAGACCAATACCATTCCCGGCATGACCGATACGTCGCTGTATCCGGACGAGATCCGCCACACCGACGACATGACGTTCCCGCAGGTCTGTGACAGCCTGATTCGTATGGGCCTTCGTCGAGCGGGCATTGCATGCTAATCGAGGACGCGGTTTCGTCAGGAACGCCGCAGTTTGTCATCGACTCCTATGCCACGCTTGCCGAACGCGCCCAAACGCAGTCCTTCGGCCTTATCGAGGAAGATGTGATTGTCCTCGATACCGAGACCACAGGTCTTTCGGTGCAGGACAATGAGCTGATCGAGATCTCGGCGGCCCGTCTTTCGGGCCGCGAGGTCGTCGACCGCTTCGATACCTTCGTGCATCCCAAGCAGCTGATTCCCGCCGAGATCACCGAGCTCACGAGCATTACAAATGCCGATGTGGCAGATGCCCCGTCGGCCGTTGAGGCCGTAGCCGCTCTCGCCGATTTTGTCGGTGGTTGCCCGGTAATCGCACATAACGCCACGTTCGACCGCTCGTTTATCGAGTCGGTCAAAGGCGGCGTCAACGTGAGCGATATCTGGATCGATTCGCTGGCGCTGTCGCGCATCGCGCTTCCGCGCCTGGCATCGCACAAGTTGTCTTTTATGGCCGATCTGTTTGGCTGTGACTCGGTATCACACCGTGCCAATGCCGACGTCGACGCCCTGTGTGGCGTATGGCGCGTGTTGCTCGTGGCGCTCACCGACTTGCCTCAGGGCCTCATGGCGCGCCTAGCCGACATGCATCCGGATGTGCCTTGGTCCTATCGTCCTATCTTCTCATTCTTGGCAGGGCAGAACCCTGGTTCTATCTTCTCTCTCAGCGCCGCTCGTGCTGACGTTCTCAAGGCCGATCGCGCCGACGATCGGGTGGACGCCGACGAACTGCCGGTCCTCAAGATGCCGAGTCGTGAGGAGATTGAGGCAGACTATGCGCCAGGTGGCCTGGTCAATCGCATGTATCCCACCTACGAGCCGCGTGATGAGCAGATCGCGATGGCGCTCGAGGTCCGCGATGCGCTGGTCACGGGCACTCATCGTGTAATTGAGGCGGGCACGGGCGTCGGCAAATCGATGGCCTATCTGGTGCCTTTTGCCGAGGCAGCGCGCCGTAACAACATCACGGTTGGTATTGCGACCAAATCGAATAATCTTGCCGACCAGCTCATGTACCATGAGCTGCCAAAACTTGCCGAGCAACTGGACGGTGGTCTGTCATTTTGCGCTCTCAAGGGGTATGACCACTATCCATGCCTGCGCAAGCTTGAGCGCATGAGCCGCGGCCAGGTCGAGATTACCACCAAGCGCGATCCGGCGGACACGCTCACGGCGGTCGCGGTCATTATGGCGTACGTCTGCCAATCAGCCGATGGCGACCTCGACTCGCTCGGCATTCGGTGGCGCAGCGTCAACCGCCCCGACTTTACGACGGCCTCGCGCGAGTGTGCTCGTCGCCTCTGCCCGTTTTTCCCTGATAAATGTTTGGTCCACGGCGCTCGCCGTCGTGCAGCGCATGCCGACGTGGTGGTCACCAACCATTCCCTGCTGTTCCGCAATGTCGCGGCCGAGGGCAGGATTTTACCTCCGATTCGTCATTGGGTAATCGACGAGGCCCATTCCATCGAGCGCGAGGCGCGCCGTCAGTGGGCGCGCGTGGTGTCGGCGGACGAATCACGCGTTCTGTTTGAGCGCCTGGGTGGCTCGAGCACCGGTGCGCTAAGCCAGGTCTCCCGTGATTTGGCAACCTCCGAGGGCTCTACGCTCTATCTGGGCCTTACTGCCAAGGCGACGTCGACGGTTGCGCGCGCGAGCATGGCAATCGCCGACGTGTTCGATGGCGTTCGCGAGCTCGGCCGCCGTGCCCGTGGGGGTTATGACAATGCCAATCTATGGATTGGCCCCGAGCTGCGCGAATCTGACGACTGGCATGATTTCTTACAGTCGGCCTACGCTGCCATCGACGTATTGGAACAGGCTGACAAGAGCGTCGACGCGCTGGTGCAAGCCGTCGCCGCCGACAAGCCCGAGGTTGTTGTCGACCTGGGTGATATCTCGCGCCGCCTGCACGAGCTGGCCGAGAACCTCAAACTCATCATTGATGGCACCGATGAACACTACGTGTATTCGCTGCAGGTCAATCGCAGGCTGCGTGCCGGCGGAGAGTCAATGACCGCAGAGCGCATCGACATTGGCGAGGCCTTGGCAACCGAGTGGCTGCCCGAGGTTCACACGGCTATCTTTGCCTCGGCGACCATGACGGTGTCCAAAAGCTTCGAACACTTTAACCACGCGGTCGGCCTCGATCGCATCGGCGCTTCAACATCCTCATCGCTGCACTTGGACTCGAGCTACGACTTCGATTCGAACATGGCTGTAGTCGTTGCGGGCGATATCCCCGATCCGCGCGATCGCGAGAGCTATCTTACGGCGCTCGAGCGCGTGCTGGTCGACGCCCATCTTGCCATGGGCGGATCGGTGCTCACACTGTTCACCAATCGGCGCGACATGGAAGACCTGTACGCCCGCGTTGAGCCCAAGATGGCCCGTGCGGGTCTGGAGCTCAACTGCCAGCAGCGCAACTCATCTCCTCGTCGCCTGCGCGATCGGTTTATCAACGAGCCGACTTCATCGCTTTTTGCGCTTAAGGCCTTCTGGGAGGGGTTCGACGCCAGCGGCGAGACGCTGCGCTGCGTCATCATTCCCAAGCTGCCGTTCTCGAGTCCCACGGACCCGCTCTCGTGCGAGCGCAACCTGCGCGAAGACCGCGCTTGGGCGCGCTATTCGCTGCCCGAGGCGGTGCTCGAGGTCAAGCAGGCGGCCGGCCGCCTTATCCGCTCGTCGACCGATTGCGGCGTGCTGATTCTGGCCGACCCGCGCCTGGTGACGAAGGGCTACGGAAAGAAGTTCTTAACGTCGCTGCCCACGAGCTCCTACCAGCGCATCGAATCGGCGCAGATCGGGCACTATCTGCAACTGTGGCGCGCACGCCACGAGCGGCGGCGCTAAAGCGGACAGACGAGGGTTTTTGCCATATCGCACAGGCGCTTTGACAGGGCGGGGTCATCCAAGATGCGGATGGCTCCGCCCGCTGCGATTACCTGGCTCAGTAGCCAACGCTCGGAGCCGTAATGCACAGTTACCGTTGCCATGTCTGCCCCGCCGCGCTCGATTAGGGTGATGCCGGCCCAGTCCAGATGCTCCGCCATATCGAATGGCATCAAGAGCTTTGCGCTGCGCTGCGTCCGGGCAAGGGAATCGTGGAGGGATGCGACGTCCGGTGTGTGAGGCACGACGGAGTCTTCCGTCAAGGCGAGTCCCTCGATTTTATCCATGCGATAGGTGCGCTGCTCATCGACTGTGATGTCCCAGGCAATCAGGTATGTTTGGTCGCCGTTTGCCGTAATGCGCAAGGGGTCGACCAGACGCTCGCGTGGCCGTGCATCGTCCATCGAGCGATATGAGATGCGGCAGCGAACGCCGTCCTGAATGGCACAGCTCAGCTGCTGCCAGTGCGACCCGTGGTTGACGGTGTCAAAGACGCGCTGGTTATAGCCGAGCTCTTCGGGTAGAAGGGCGTGTCGAATCCGAGCTGCCGTCTGCGGCTCGATCCCCAACGATTCAAGTTCGTGGTTGAGCACAGCGCCCTCGGCTGCACTCAAGCGCAACGGTAGCACACGCCCGGCGTCACCAGTGAGGACCACACGCTCGCCGTGGCATTCGCAGATGATGCGCGCACCAGATTCTCGGTCCGCGAGCGTCGAGACGATCTCGAGAATCTCGTCGAGCGATACTCCCGTGATGTCAAAGCGGCCGCAAATCTCGGTTCGTGTCATGCCGCTCTCGCCGGCGGCGTAGAGGGCCTCCATGATGTCGATGGCGCGCGAGAGTCTCTGCTCGCTGGTGAGTTTACGCACGGGCATACTCGTGCACCGTCCTTTCAATGAGGTGGTTCCACGCCTGCTTGAGCGATTTGGGGGCCATGGGCCTCATGCCGTCCATGGCGTGGGCCATGCAAAATGAGGCGGCGGCTTCAAGGTCGCGCACGTCAACGGTCCAGATCCATCCCGCATCGGTGTGTGTGAGCTCACCTCGCCCGCGCGTGAGGCCGTTGATCATATCGATCTGCGTCTGAGGGGCGAACGAGAACGTGGCTGCAACGGGCGGTCGGTCGGCGAAATCGAATTCAAAGAACAGATAGTCGTTGAGATTGAAGTCCGCAGGGATGGCGTAGGCCTTCGAAGGACGCCATGCGCGAACGATACGGTCGCAGCGGAATGTCCTGATGTCGTCGGTGACATTGTCGAGGCCGCAGAAGTACGCCACGCCCTCGCGTTCGAACATGCCGTAGACACAGACGGTACGTTCTTTCTGCTCGCCGCGTCCGTTCTGATATAAAAATCGCAGCGCGCATCGCTCGGCAAAGGCGCTCCATACCGCATCGACGGTGGGAGAGCGGCGGATCGGTACTTCGTCCACCGTCGTCCTGCCGGTGAGGTAGGCAATTTTGGAGCGAATATCGGCAAGCGGCGCGGCAAAGGTGGAAGAGCCGGCCGCTAGCGTCTGGTCGATGGCGTTGAGTAGGATATCGGCGTCGTCTGCGGTGATGAGGCCGCCTGCAGCAAACGTGTGCTCGCGGTCGATTGTCCACGAGCTTTCCTCGGTCTCCTGCGCACCGGCGGGGCGAACCTCCTTGATTAAGATGCCACGCTCGAGCAGTTTGTCACGATCGCGCCGAAACTTGCGCTTATCCGAGTCGATATTGCCCGAGCCATATCCCAGGTCAGAATCCAAGACGATCTGCTCGGTCGTCAGCGGTTCGGGGGAGCTGTTGAGCACAAAGAAAAGATTGAGGATGCGCTGAGCCGTTTTATCGAAACCGGGCTCCGAATTCCCCTTTTTAATTGTCGCGGTCGCGTCGCTTGCCGTCATAGAGTCCTCGCATGAGAAGGTGGTTTGCTGCCATGATTTTAGTCCGATATGGAGATTAGGCTATATCCTTGTCCGCTCGAGGCGTTAAGATGGCCCGAATTCGGTCGTTTGCGCTCGCTCGGGGTATACTTTCGACTATATACGGTTCTAATGTGCATGCATTGGGCCTATTTGTCGGATTATGGATGTGGAGCGCACATGGCGAACACCCAGAACTATATTAACCACCTGCTGCAGAACACCGGCATTACGCCGGCATGCAGCGAAGAAGAGCGCTTGGCTGCCGAGGATATCGCTCAGATCTTCCGCAACCACGGCTTTGACCCCGAGGTTCAGGAGTTCAATGCCCCGGCGCCCAGTAGATTGGCATTTGCCGTTACCGGTATTCTTGCGTTTGCCGGCGCCCTGCTGATGGGCATCGGCGGCGGTATCGGCTTGGTCGGCACCTTGCTGGCCATTGTCGGCGCCGTTCTTTACGTGCTCGAGCGCACGGGCCACCCCGTGGTTTCGCGCCTGGGCAAGACGGGCGTGAGCCAAAATGTCATCGCCTACCACAAGGCCTCGGGCCCGCTCGCGTCTCCGCGCAACCGCCCGGTGGTCGTTGTCGCACACTACGACTCTCCCCGTGCTGAGCTGCTCGCCCGCGAGCCCTATGCTTCGTATCGTGCGCTCATCGCCAAGCTGTTGCCCGTTGCCACGATTGCCCCTGCTGCCGTTGCCATCCTGCGTATCCTGCCGCTCCCCGGCGCGCTCAAGGTTCTGCTGTGGATTGTCGCGATCCTCGCTTCCCTCGTTGCACTTGCCAACGCGGCAAACATCATCTCTAACCGCCACGTTCTTCCCTATACGTCCGGCGCGGTGTGCAACAAGTCTTCTGTCGCCGCTATGCTCGGCGTTATGGACAACGTTGCTCCCTTCCAGGGCGAGAACGAGTTTCCCGACGATGTTCCGTTCGATACCTATTTTGGGGAGCAGAAACGTCGTGCCGAGGAAATGGCGCGCGCGGCGGCGGAGTATGCCGCGGCCCAGCAGCAAAACGACTACGGCAACACCATCGAGTACGAAGAGCCTACCTACGCCGAGGACGAGTTCGGTCAGCCGATTGCTCCCGACGCTCAAACCGAGCCCGAACAGGGCGAGGCTTTTGACGAGCAGATTGAGGGCTTTGAGGGTGCGTCTGCCGACGAGACGCTGATTGGCGCCATCGTGCCCGAGGATCAGAATCAGGCTGTCCAGGCCGAAGAGTTCAATGACGAGGTTCCCGCTGCTGAGCCGGCGGAGGAGCCTGCCGCGGCCGAGCCCGAGCCCAAGCTCTATCGCAACGCCGCCGGCAACATTCGCTTTGGTTCGGATGCCATCCGTGCACTCGGAATGCTTCCCGAGTCCTGCACGCTCGATTACGAGGAGGGCGAGGAGCCGACGTTTGAGCCCGAGCCTGCGCCCGTTGTCACTGCGGATGATGAGTCTGCCGCGGTTACCGCTGCCGTTGCCGAGCCCGAGGCGGTGTCCGCGATCGATCCCGCGGCAGGACTGGACATTTTGGCTCCCGCCGCGCCGGCGCAAGACGTTGCGGACGAGTCTGACGACGATTACGTTGAACAGCCGAGGCGCGTGTCTTACGAGAGCGATACTGATTTCTCTGCCGAGATTCCCGCGGCAACGCCCCATGCCGATATTGCATCCGCGTTCTCTTCGATTGGCGCCAGCGCTTCCAGCTTCTTTAAGGGTGCGCTTGCAAAGGGCAGGAAATTTGTCGACGATTTCGAGGAGAAGCGCGCTGCCGCACGCGAGGCTGCCGAGCAGGAGGCTATCGCTCAGCAGCAGGCAGCCGAGGCGGCACGTGAGCGCGCGGCGCAAGAGTTCGAGCAGAACGAGGCTATGCAGTCCG